>JAPKXV010000186.1:2111-10077 GCA_026394635.1 Methanoregula sp.
CGGGGGGGTGCTCTCCGCAGACGATTTTACCCGGCTGAACGCAACCAAGGACCAGGACGAATTTATCGATGCCCTGAAACTGAAAGTCCGCCAGAAACTCCTGCTCCAGTTCCTTGAAGAACTAAAAGGGGCAAAGAAGGTCCGGGACATCGAGGTGAACCTCACCCGGGTCCAGATCGACCAGATGGAGCGGATGTCAAAGCTTCACCCGTTCTCCGTGCACCCGATCCTTGTGTATCTGGAGAAGAAGAAGTACGAGGTCTTCAACCTGCGTGCGATCGCCCGGGGGAAGGAGTCAAAGCTGCCTGCCGCGCGGATCTCGGAATACCTGGTGATCTGAATGGAGATTGCAGTGATCGGAAACGGCGAGTTCATTCTCGGTTTCCGTCTGGCAGGGATAAGAAAGACCTATGCAGCCGAGAACGATGAGAAACTCAGCGAGCTTATCACCCGTGTACTCGATGATACGAACGTCGGCATCCTTGTCTTGAACAGCAGCGATATGGGGCGGATCCCCCGCAGGCTCCGCACCACCCTTGAAAAGTCAGTGAAGCCGACCGTGATCGCAATCGGGGGCGAGGAAGAGGGACTGTCGATGAGAGAGAAAATCAAGAGATCGGTGGGTGTTGATCTGTGGAAGTGAAGAGCAAAAAATCCAAGGAACCAAAACAGGGAATGCTGAAACGAATTTCAGGACCCGTCGTGACGGCAGTCAACCTTGACGCCCACATGTACGATGTGGTGAAGGTCGGAAAAGAAGAACTGATGGGCGAGGTCATCAAGATCCAGGGCGACAACACCATCATCCAGGTCTACGAGGATACGTCGGGTATCAGGCCCGGCGAACCGGTGTCAAACACCGGCCTTTCGCTCTCCGTGGAGCTCGGGCCCGGGCTGCTGACCAGTATTTACGATGGTATCCAGCGCCCGCTCGCGGTACTTGTAGATAAGATGGGCGACTTCATCCAGCGCGGTGTGTCCGCCCCGGGTCTTTCCCACGATAAGAAGTGGGCATTCAAGCCGCTGGTCAAAGCCGGCGACAAGGTGCAGGGCGGTTCGATCATCGGTGAGGTGCAGGAGACCAACATCGTCCACAAGGTCATGCTCCCGCCCAACGCAAAGCCCGGCACGGTCAAGACGATTAAAACCGGGGAATTCACGGTCGAAGAGACGGTCTGTATTCTCGATGACAACCGCGAGTTCCCGATGATGCAGCGCTGGCCGGTGCGGGTTCCCCGCCCGGTCAAGGAGAAGCTGAACCCGGTGATCCCGCTGATCACGGGGCAGCGGATCCTGGACGGCCTGTTCCCGATCGCAAAGGGAGGAACCGCCGCAATCCCCGGACCGTTCGGGAGCGGCAAGACCGTCACCCAGCAGCAGCTGGCGAAGTGGTCGGATGCGGAGATCGTGGTCTACATCGGCTGCGGTGAACGCGGCAACGAGATGACCGAGGTGCTGACCGAGTTCCCCCACCTTGAAGACCCCAAGACGGGAAAACCGCTGATGGAACGGACCGTGCTGATCGCCAACACGTCCAACATGCCGGTCGCTGCCCGTGAGGCATCGGTCTATACCGGCATCACGATCGCGGAGTACTTCCGTGACATGGGCTACGATGTCTCGCTGATGGCAGATTCGACCTCCCGCTGGGCGGAAGCGATGCGCGAGATCTCCTCGCGTCTTGAGGAGATGCCGGGTGAGGAAGGCTATCCCGCCTATCTTGCCGCCCGCCTCTCGGAGTTCTACGAGCGCGCCGGCCTTGTCAAGACGCTGGCCGGAGGAGACGGTTCAGTCTCGGTCATCGGGGCGGTATCACCGCCGGGCGGTGATTTCTCCGAGCCGGTCACCCAGAATACCCTGCGTATCGTGAAGGTCTTCTGGGCGCTGGACGCAAAGCTCTCGCAGCGGCGGCACTTCCCGTCGATCAACTGGCTCAACTCCTACTCACTGTACCTCGACACCCTCCATGACTGGTACGACAAGGAGGTTTCACCCGAGTGGAACAAGCTCCGCTCATGGGCGATGGAGGTGCTGCAGAAGGAGGCGGAACTGCAGGAGATCGTGCAGCTGGTCGGTTCCGATGCGCTGCCCGAGGCGGAGCAGATCACCATCGAGGTCGCCCGCATGATCCGCGAGGTATTCCTGCAGCAGAATGCGTACGATGCGGTGGACACGTTCTGCAGCATGAAGAAGCAGTACGACATGATGAAGGCGATCCGGTTGTATTCAGATCTTGCCTATTCTGCTCAGGCAGCCGGGGTTCCCCCGAACCAGATCAATGCGGTAAAATCCAAGAACGAGCTGCCGCAGATCAAGTTCATCAAGGACTACAAGCCGGTGCTTGACAAGATAGCAAAGGACATGGATGCGGAATTCAATGCACTGAGGTCGGCATCATGAAGGAATACAGGACGATAAACAAGATCGCCGGGCCGCTGCTCTTTGTGGAGAAGACCGAACCGATCGCCTACGGAGAGCTGGTCAACATCATACTCTTTGACGGGACGGTCAAGCGAGGGCAGGTGCTGGACACCAGCGATGAGCTCGTGGTCGTGCAGGTCTTTGAGACGACTGCGGGTATCGGCAGGGACAGCGGCGTCCGGTTTACCGGTGAGACGATCAAGATGCCGGTGGGCAGGGAGATGCTGGGACGCATCCTGTCCGGTGGCGGCAAACCGATCGACGGCGGCCCCGAGATCGTGCCGGAGAAACGGCTCGACATCACGGGCGCTGCGATCAACCCGTACGCACGGGCATCGCCCAACGAGTTCATCCAGACCGGTATCTCGACCATCGACGGTACCAACACGCTTGTCCGTGGCCAGAAGCTCCCGATTTTCTCGGGTGCGGGGCTGCCGCACAACACGATTGCACTCCAGATCGCCCGGCAGGCAAAGGTGCTGGGGGGCAAGGGCGAGTTCGCCGTCGTGTTCGCCGCGATGGGTATCACGAAGGAAGAGGCCAACTACTTCATGCAGGACTTCGAGCGCACCGGTGCGCTCGAGCGTGCGGTCGTGTTTCTTAACCTTGCGGATGACCCGGCTGTCGAGCGTATCATCACGCCGCGTCTCGCGCTTACCACGGCAGAGTACCTCGCGTTCGAGCTCGGTATGCACGTGCTCGTTATCCTTACGGATATGACATACCCGGGGTACATGTACACCGACCTTGCGTGCATCTACGAGCGTGCGGGGATCATCAAGGGCAAGAAGGGGTCGATCACGCAGTTCCCGATCTTAACGATGCCCGGTGATGATATCACGCACCCGATCCCCGACCTTACCGGGTACATCACCGAAGGCCAGATCGTGGTCTCGCGTGACCTGCACCGCAAAGGTATCTACCCGCCCATCAACGTGCTGCCGTCGCTCTCGCGCCTGATGAACCTGGGTATTGGCAAAGGGCATACCCGCGAAGACCACAAAAAGGTCTCCGACCAGCTCTATGCCGCGTATGCGGAAGGCAACGACCTACGGGGACTTGTCGCCATAGTCGGCAAAGACGCGCTCTCCGAACGTGACCGGACGTTCCTGGAGTTTGCGGACCTCTTCGAGAACCGGTTCGTCCGGCAGGGTTATAACGAAGACCGCACGATTGAAGGCACGCTTGACATCGGCTGGGATCTTCTCTCTACGCTGCCGGTTGAGCAGCTCGTCCGTATCGACCGCGACATGATCAACAAGTACCACCCGAAGTTCAGGAATGCCGAAAAGGCGAAGTGAGGATCCATGGCGCTGCGTGACATCAAGCCAACCCGTTCGGAACTGATCAACTTAAAGCGGAAGATCAAGCTCTCCGAGCGCGGCTACAAGATCCTCAAGATGAAGCGCGATGGACTGATCCTTGAATTTTTCAAGGTGCTTGCGAAGGCAAAGGACAGCCGCGGCGGTCTCATGGATAAGTACGCGAGAGCTGTCGAGATGATGGCGCTAGCGAACACGGTCGAGGGAGCGATCGGCGTGAAGTCAGCGGCATTCTCTGTCAGGGAGGTGCCGGAGATCACCTTAAAGAGCAAGAATATCATGGGTGTGGTCGTCCCCGAGATTGAATCGTCCAAAGTAAGAAAGAGCCTGGTTGAGCGGGGGTACGGGGTGCTCGGTACGTCCCCGGTTATCGATGAGACTGCGACTGCGTTCGAGGAGCTCGTGGAGTCGATCATCGAGAGCGCAGAGATTGAGACGACCATGAAGCGGCTGCTCGAAGAGATCGAGAGCACGAAACGGCGCGTGAATGCGCTGGAGTTCAAGGTCATACCCGAGCTGACGGAAGCACAGGACTTCATCAAGATGCGCCTTGACGAGATGGAGCGGGAGGAACTCTTCCGGCTCAAGAAGATCAAGGCACGGAGTACTTCATAAGGGGCGAGGGGTTCATGGTGATCGGGACTATCAGGGAGCTTGAGTGTGAAAAAAAGACCGTGCTTCTCCGGCTTGACCTGAACTCCCCCATCGATCCCGGCTCGCACCTCATTTTGGATGATAAACGGTTCAAAGAACATCTTCCTACCATCAGGGCGCTTTCGGGCAGTCGCACGGTGATCCTCACCCACCAGAGCCGGCCCGGGAAAAAGGACTTTACGACACTGCAGGCGCATGCCGACAAACTGGAACAACTCCTCGGGACTCCCGTGACCTATGTGGACAGCATCTTCGGGAAGCATGCCCGCGATGCGGTCTCCGGCGCAAAACCTGGCGATGTCATCATGCTCGAGAACGTCCGGTTCAACGCTGAGGAGAACCTCACGCTCAAGCCGGAGGACGCAAAGAAGACCCATATCGTAAAGAAGCTTGCCGGCATGGCAGACTTCTTTGTGAATGATGCGTTTGGCACCGCCCACCGTTCCCAACCCACGGTGGTCGGGCTGCCGGTTGTCATGAGGTCTGCAGCAGGGCTTTTGATGGAAAAGGAAGTGACCACGCTCTCAAAAGTCTTTTCCGGTGCTCCCCGCCCTGTCTGTATGGTGCTGGGCGGGACCAAGGCTGACGATTCGATCGATGTCGCCCGGCACGTGCTTGCCCATGGTATCGCGGATTATGTGATCGTAATCGGTGTTGTCGCCAATGTCTTTTTGATCGCCGACGGGATTAATATCGGAAAACCCTCCTCCCAGCTGATTGCCCAGCTGAAATACGAACCCGAGATTGAAAAGGCACAAGCGATCCTTGCCAGCTACCGCGACCGTGTGTTCATGCCGGAATTTGTGGCGGTGCGACAGGACAACAAACGGGTTGAATATCCTGTGCAGAAGATCCCGGATGATGCCCCGGTGCTCGATATCGGCATGGATGCGGTCCGCGTGCTGACGCAGGCGATTAAAAAATCCGGCACGGTCGTCTTCAACGGCCCTGCCGGTCTTTTCGAGGACGCTGACTTTGCGACCGGGACCTACGAGTTGCTCAAGGCGGCATCGCAGGTGGAGTTCTCGGTGGTTGGCGGCGGGCACACGGCTGCCGTGATCGAGAAGATGGGGCTGGTCTCCCATTTCACCCACATCTCAACCGGTGGCGGGGCATGCATCGAGTTCCTGACCGGAAAGAAACTGCCGGCAGTCGATGCGCTCGAGCAGTCTAAAAAGATCTTCGGATAGATCCCCGGCGCTATCTTTTTTTAAAACTTCCTGTTCCCTGTTCAATGCGGAAAACCTCATCAGGTTCCCGGAACTACCACTATTCATTCCCTATGCAGATCCAGATCATTGCCATCGGGAGGATCAAAGAGCGCTATCTCTCTGATGGCATTGCAGAGTACGAGAAACGCCTCCGCCCGTACGTGAAGCTGCGGGTGACGGAGGTTGACGATGACCGGCGGCCGGTCAACCTCTCCCCGGCGCAACAGGACCAGATCCTCGCCCGGGAAGGTGAAAAGATCCTCGCGGCAATCACGGAAGGAAACGTCACCGTCGCGCTTGCGGTGAACGGGAAACCGTATTCGAGTGAAGAACTGGCGGCGTTCATGAAGAAACGCGAGGTGAGCGGAGCTTCTCAGGTCACGTTCATCATCGGCGGGGATCTCGGGCTCGCCCCGTCCGTGCTGGAGCGCTGCGACCTTGTGCTCTCCCTCTCCCCCATGACCTTTACGCACCCGATGGTGCGGCTGATCCTTATCGAGCAGATCTACCGGGCGTTCCGGATCATGCGGGGCGAGCCGTACCACAAGTGAGAGTTACCGGTCGACCGGTATGAGGATCCGTGCGAGCACGTCACCCGTACCATAAAAGTCCGGTTGTAGTATGCCGATGATCGGATCGGCTGTGAAAAGAACCAAGAGGATACACAGCACAGGTCATCGTAATGGATCCCGCACGGCAGGATGCACAGGTCCCGCTCATCTACCTCAACAATGCCGCTACGACGTATCCCAAACCGCCGGAAGTGCTTGCGGAGGTCGCAGCATGCCTGCGCCAGCCGGTGCATGAACCGGGCAGGACGACCGGCAATGGATCCACGGATTATCCTTCTGTCACCCGGGAAGCCCTTGCCGCTTTTTTCCATACCGGCCCCCCGGAACACTTCATCTTTACGCAGAACGCAACCGATGCGCTCAACCTCTTGATCCATGGGTTTGTGAAGAGGACGGGGGCATCCTTCCACGCGGTCACAACCGAACTCGAACACAACTCGGTGCTCCGCCCGTTAACCACGCTTTCGCAGGAGGGGGCGATCACGCTCTCGGTCGTGCCGTTCAGGAACAACACCGCCAGCCTCGCGGCGATCAAACAAGCGATCCGCCCGGAGACCCGGCTTGTGGTAATGACACACGGGAGCAATGTGCTCGGTTCGGTTCAGGAGATCAAACCCATTGCGGAATACCTCCATGCCAATGGTATTTTTCTTATTGTCGATGGTGCCCAGACTGCCGGGCACATCCCGATAAATCTGTCTGACATTCCGGTTGATGCATTCGTTTTCACCGGGCACAAGGCGCTCTTTGGCATCCCCGGTATTGGCGGGTTCTGGCTACGCGACCCGGATGCAGTTGCGGTTACGCGGCAGGGCGGTACCGGCACGGATTCGCGGATGCTCACCCACCCGTCCGATATGCCCATGCGGTTTGAAGCCGGGACGCCCAACTACCCCGGTATCGCGTCGCTGTATGCGGGAGTGCGTTTCATTACATCGACCGGACCGGATGTCATCCGGAATAAGACCGATGATCTCACCCGGCGTTTTATCCGGGAACTGGAGAACGACCGGAATATTGTGATCTACAACAAACAGCCCGACCTTCCCGTTGTATCGTTCAATATCAACGGCATCGACAACCACGAGGCGGGGTTCATTCTTGCACGGGCCTACAATGTGATTACGAGAACCGGCCTCCACTGCGCCCCGCTCGTGCATGAACGCATTGACGGCGGGAAAGGGTGCATCCGTGCGAGTTTCTCGTATTTCACTACCCGCGAGGAGTGCAAAACAGCGGCAGACGCAATCCGTGAGGTGGCAGAGAGTGCGGATTCTTAAGTCCGTCCAGACCAAGGTCTGTGTTGACGGTTCGCTGATGAAGGAGTACGTACTGGATGAGCCGCTGACCGAAGGGTTCCTGAAATTTTTAGGGCAGTTCGGCACGGTACGGTTCCTTGACCAGCTGAAAAAGCCGTACTTCTCATTTGAGAAAGAGCATTTCATCTCCATCAAGGGATTTGTCGGGGACAGTAATGTCGAGGTGCGGTACAGAAAAGATTTCCAGGATCTGGTGGGGGACTATTTTCATCTCCTGCTCTACTATTATGGCCAGGGCGAACGCGGGCTCTCAGCACTGAAAGGTCAGGAGGATTCCCTATGGAAGAAGATGAAGATCCGGCTGGGGCATCAGCCTTAATGGGTTCAAAGAGCGATGCGGTTTCGGGTGACGGCGTGATGGCGTATTTCACGCATAAATAATTAAAAGATTTTTTTGGCTGGTATGAAAATTTCTTGAGAATTTTTATCAGCTATCTATGTCGGATAACGACATAGCCCGCTTTGTT
>JAPKXV010000031.1:0-1096 GCA_026394635.1 Methanoregula sp.
TAGACCAGAATGTGTAGTTTCAGCAAAATATGTTACACTACCATAACGAAATTAAAAAGAGGTCCCGTTTCCATCATGCTGCATGGAATAGTATTTCCAGTAAAGCCCTTTTTCCTGCATCAGGAATTTGTGGGTACCTGATTCCACGATCTTCCCTTTTTCAATTGCGATGATCCTGTCCGCATTTTCAATGGTTGAAAGCCGGTGAGCAATAGCAATTATCGTATATTTATTCTTGATTTTCCCGATTGCATCCAGGATCACTTTTTCCGACTCCGAATCGAGGGCACTTGTTGCTTCATCCAGAATCAGAATTTCCGGGTTTTTATACAGGGCCCGGGCCAGGGAGATCCGTTGTTTCTCGCCGCCGGATAACGTCACTCCTTTTTCGCCAATAACGGTGTTATATCCATCGGGCAGGTTCATAATAAAATCATGGGCATTTGCAAGCCGGGCTACCTCAACTGCCAGATCCGTTGAACGGTGATCGCAGCCATAGTAAATGTTATTTGCAATGGTATCGCGGAAAATGTAACTTTCCTGACTCACAATCCCGATTCTGCCGTGATAACTCGCCAGATCAAATTTTTTGATATCCGTGCCGTCAATCCGGATTTCTCCGGCATCTGGATCCATAAGCCGGATGACCAGGTCTGCCATAGTGGATTTCCCGCTCCCCGATGCCCCGATAAGTGCTACCATCTCATTCTTTTTTACTTCAAAGGAGATGTTAGTGATAACGGGACTGTTGGGGATATAGGAAAAATACAGGTAATCAAGTGTTATCCGGTCGGTGAATTTTGTAAAAGGGAGAAGACCATTCCTGATAGTAACAGACTGCTTCATCTGCGTGACGATTTCATCAATTTTTTCAAGACTTGCAAGTTCCCCGGTAATGACGTGTCGTTGCGAATTCAGGCTCCGGAGAGGATCCGTGAGACGGACAAGGATGAAGAGGAAGATCAGCAGTAACGCAAGCGGCATTTTAAGAATCGAGATTGAGACGTAGAGGACAGAGATTGCAAGCGTGAAGATCACGATCTGGAACAGGATCTCAATTTTTACCCCGTTCATCATAAAGAAATAATTCTGCTGG
>JAPKXV010000031.1:1263-4233 GCA_026394635.1 Methanoregula sp.
TGGGAATAGGATTCGGAGATCTCCTGGTATTTTTCCTGTTCCTGCGTTTCCATAGAAAATGTCTTGATGACTTTTAAGAGGTTGATACGCTCGTGAAGGAACTGGTTCATATTAGAAATGATGTCAACAATGACGATCCCAATCTTCTTTGACCGCAATATCAAAAAATTGAGCATAAAGAAACAGAAAAGAGCGATAATGATGCAGATCGCTGTCATCATTACTGAAATGTACAAAAGGAGAGCACAGTATACTAATATGAGGAGTGCGTAGGAGAAGATTTCTGAAATCACGAAAATTGATTGGGAAGCTTGGTCTGACTCCCGGTTGATAATATCGATAATTTCCCCGCCGCGATGGGAATGATGGTAATTCAGATCAGCGCACAGGGTATTGCCAAAAACATTGTTCATGAGATCTGCCATGAACCTGAACCTTACTTCATTCTGGAATTTCTTTTTAAGATAAGAAAACCCTTGTCCAATGATAAAAAGGGCTGACATCAGTGCAAGAAGAGTTGCAAAGGTCAGGGGTATGCCTATCATTGAGAATACGGATTGAAGAATTGACCATAATGTCCCACCGGGATTGTCCTGGCTTTCCATTAACTGGAGCAGAGGGACAAGGGCACTGAGGTTTATCGCTTCGAAAAATGCACAGAATACCGCAAGGATAGCGATCATGATCACTTTTACCCTGTACGGCAGGATATATTGGTATAAAAGTCTGAGTTCCTGAATATTCATATATTCCCCATTGGCTAAAACTGTACAAACTATCATCCTAATTACCATTAAAGGTGGTGCTGATTTTACAAAAACACCGGATGTGGTTATCTGCTGAACGAATATGAGTACAGATTTTCACGTTACTTTACTTGTCTGTGAACAATCCGGAATCTGAAAAAGTAGCAGCCGTGACCAGATTCGTTAACGACGATTATTTTCCGAATTCTCCACTACAACAGAGTTTGTATATTTTCCCTGCAGGATTTACTGAGTTGGCAGAGCAGGTATCAGATTTCACACAGATAGAGTCCGGTATTATTTCTGCCCGAATTCGCTATAGATCCATATATATCATATCGAACAACAGTTAATACGACGAATAGATAAATATAATAAAAAATAAACAGGCGGAAAATTTTCTAAAAGGTTGTTTACATTTTATCCTAGGAGCTGGTGACGATGAGCAAGATTGGTAGCGTATTATTTATTATCCATGATCTGTATCAGGACGACAATCATTTTCCCTTGGGCATCGGGTACCTGGCTGCAGTACTCCGGAAAAAAGATGTGGACGTCGAAGTCTGTTGCCAGGATATCTTCCATTATACCAATGAAGAACTGACCGAGGTTCTCAAAAAAAGGAATTACGACTTGATCTGTGTCGGGTTCCTAGCAGCCCGGTTCCAGGAGACCGTTCTAGACCTCTGCAAGTGTATCAACAAACACAAGAAATCCGCCTGGCTGGTGCTCGGGGGTCATGGCCCATCACCGATCCCTGAATATGTCCTGGAACAGACCCATGCGGATGCCATCGTCATTGGGGAAGGAGAGGAGTCACTCCCCGATCTCCTGAAATGCAAACTGGACGGGGGAGACCCGAGAAAAATCAAGGGCATCGCGTACATGGAGAACGGGGTCCCGAATGTCACCCCCCGGAGAAAACCGGTCCACGACCTAGATTCGATACCGTTTCCCGAGTGGTCGCTCTTCCCCATTGAAGAGTACATCAAAAGCCTCAAATTATTCCGGTACCAGCCCGAAGATCGGTGTTTCGGCATGCTTACCAGCCGGGGCTGCATCAACCGGTGCAATATCAATTATTTCCTGATGAACGATGAGCTGTTCGTGTACCCGAAGAAGCGGATCTTTGAATTCCGGGATGAACTGGAGAAGACCGACCTGAAGATCAAGTTCGTCTGCAATGCACGGGTCGATGTGTTCGATGAAGAAGTGGCTGGGTGCTTGAAGGAAGTCGGGTGCCAGTTCCTGAATTTCGGCATGGAATCCTCGGACCAGAAGGTCCTGGATCTCATGAACAAGCACACGACCGTTGAGGAGAATATCCGGGCCGCAGAGATAGCGAAGAAGGCTGAGATCGGGCTTGGCCTTAATTTCATTTGGGGAAATATCGGGGACACGGCGGAATCCCTGAAGAATAATACTGCGCTGATAAAAAAATACACCACCTACGATTACATCCGGACCATCCGACCGGTCACCCCGTATCCCGGCTGCGACCTTTACTACGAGGCGATCAAAAGAGGGTTGCTCGAAAGCCCGGACGATTTCTTCAAAAAGTTCAAGAATTCTGACCTGCTCCTCGTCAATTTCACGGAGATCTCCGAAAAGAAATTCTATGAACTGCTCTTTGCAGCCAACAAGGACCTGATCCTCGATTACTACGAGCATACCGCAAAAGACATGGACGCGGCCAACAAGCTGATCGATGACTTTTACCGGCTGTACTTCGAGGGAGAGACGCGGTTCCGCGGGGCACGGCATTACAAAACAGAGAAAGAATAATTTTTAAAACAATTGCAAAAAAAATATTTTTACGACCGGGTTTCCCAGATCTTATTCTTCAGTTCCCATTTGCCATTGACCTGTTTCCAGAGATGCAGGGGACGGGCCTTGTCGATAATTTCGGTGAACCGCTTCTCGTCAAGTCCCATGTACTCCAGGCAGTCTTTTAAGTAGAGATGGGGAAACTCCCCGTCAAACCGTTGCACCAGCCGGACCCCGTCGTCCCGGGTGATATCCCCGTTCCGGATCTCCTGGCAGGAGTCGTAGGTGGCCCTGCCGATCCCGAATTTGATGTACGCCGTGTAATAGTGGAGCCAGTCGATCTTGTCATCGATGGAACTGTACTTGCTGTAACTGCCTTCCGTCCTGAAATCGTTGGGCAGGAAGTCGCTGTTCTCGACCGAATAGTAATAGGTCTCTTGGGGGTGCCAGGGGATAT
>JAPKXV010000031.1:4240-4860 GCA_026394635.1 Methanoregula sp.
AATGGACTTCCGTCCCGACCTTATCCAGCCGCGAGGGTTCGACCGGCAGGTAGGCCTCGAGATCCGAGAGGGACAACTTGTACTGTTTCATCAGGTCCTTCGCATTCACCCCGCCAAGGTAGATCTGGTCGAGCTCGTGCTCCATCGAGAAGTAGGTGGAATCGCGCCTGGCACTCTGGTTGTCCTTCGTGGGATTCCCGTATTCAGCCTCGTTCTCACCGAAGACCACGAGCGGGATGTCCAGCTGGATCGATAATTTTGGGGCAAGGTTCTTCTGCCCGATAATGAAGGGCTGGAACGGGTGAACGAGGTTCTCGAAGGCGAGCTTTGTTAAGAGCCGGTGGACTTTCTGGTTGGGCCAGTACGTATAATTGGCAAAGCCGGAGTTCAGCCATGCCTCGAAGTTCCTTCTCCCCACACGGGTATAGAGATGCGGCGGCCACGTGATCAGGATCGGGTGCATATTGTACTTGTGTTTCAACATGTGCGCCGCCATCACGCTGTCCTTGCCACCGCTCCCGGGGACGACCACGTCATAGCGCCCGTCGCTTCTCCGGAACCGGTCGCAGAGTTCCTCGAGTTCCTGCCCGCGTTTTTCAAAATCGATCGTTTTCTTCTTC
>JAPKXV010000457.1 GCA_026394635.1 Methanoregula sp.
AAAACCTCTTGTCAGGGGAATTATTATCAATAAATTCCGGGGAGATCCCACGATATTCAGTCAGGGGATCTCCTTAATCGAGCAGCGGGCAGGGATCCCCGTGCTCGGGGTCGTCCCGTACTTCGACATACCTCTCCCCAGCGAGGACTCTCTCTCCATCAATGACAAGGCATCCGGGCAGGCTGTGGTCAGGATCGCGGTTATCCGCCTTCCCCGGATCTCCAACTTCACGGATTTCGAGCTGCTCGAACAGCATGCGGCAGTTGACTATGTGGTGCCGGGGGCTCCTCTTGGAGGGTACGACTGCATTATCCTTCCGGGAACAAAGAATACGGTTGAGGATTTAGTGGACCTGCAAAAGAGCAAAATGGACAAGCAGATCCTTGATGCCCGTGCCCGTGGTGTTCCGGTCATCGGTATCTGCGGCGGGTACCAGATGCTTGGCACGACACTCATTGACGATGGGTTCGAATCGAAAAAAGGAACATATGCAGGTCTTGGCCTGCTCGATGGTGTGACACGGTTTATCTCCTATAACAAGACCACACGGCAGGTCACCCGCCGTGCAGGGAACGTCCCACCCATCCTTTCAAAGATGGGTGAAGTCACGGGGTACGAAATCCATATGGGTGAAACTGAACCGGGCAGCAACCGCGAGGCTTTTGCCGGAGACGGGAGGGTAAGTGCGGACGGGCTGGTCTTTGGCACGTATATGCACGGGTTGTTCCAGAACCTGTCTGCAGTAAATGCGCTCCTTTCGTATCTCTCGTTAAAGAAAGGTGAGCATTACCGGCCGATAGTTGAGCGGAAAAAAGACCCCTACGATGAACTCGCCGGCATCTTTGAAACGCATGTCGATATGGACGCGATAGTCAGATTGACCGTGACCGATGAAAATAAAGTATAAATGTTCGTAAGGGGCCCCAGAATATCCTGACAAGGGTTACCCGATAATATTTGCGATACTATGGAACCCCTCGCCCTGGTGGTCTGCACATCGCACCGATTCGACGTTTTTTAAATTGACATCTTCGGTTATCCGGCATTGTGTGCAATAGGCAAGTGAGGGAGACGTAACAAACCTGCCGTTCACACAAAACTCCCGTGCGTGGATGCAGAACCGGCAGTGATCGACCGGCTCTTCTTTTTTTTCAAGGCACTGCACCTTTCCGTTCATCACCGGAATCAGCCGGTACTGGTTGTGTCCCATCGTATGCCATCCCCGTAATAATCAGGTATCAGTATACTTAAAACAATTCAGCACAAAAAACACTGGTATGAAGGTGTGTATCATGTGCGGGGGAGAGGGAACGCGGCTGCGGCCCCTTACCTTCGAACGGCCAAAACCCTGCATCCCGATTGTTAACAGGCCGTCTATCGAACATCTTGTCACACATCTTTCCAACCTTGGTTTTTACGATATTGTCATCACCCTCGGGTACCTGGGGACGGCAATCGAAGAAGCGCTGGGTGACGGTTCGCTGTTTAATACCACGATCACCTACGTGCGCGAGAAGACCAAGCTCGGGACTGCCGGGAGTGTGAAAAATGCCCAGAAATACCTTGATGGCCAGGACTTCCTCGTTGTGGGCGGGGACCATGTTACCGACCTGAACGTGCTGGAGTTTTATCGTGCACATAAAACCGAGAAAGCAGCAGTTACCATCGGGCTTATCTCCATCGATGACCCGGGTGAATATGGTATCGCCGAGATCGATGTCAGTTACGATATCAAAAGGTTCAAAGAGAAACCAGCCCCCGGGGAAATATTTTCAAACCTCGCAAGTACGGGGATGTATGTCTGCAGCCCGGATGTCTTTGATCATATCCCCGGCGGAAAAAAGTTTGATTTTGCACGGGACCTGTTTCCCCGGATGATGAGCGAGGGGCATTCCCTGAAAGGCTGGCTCGCGCGGGGGAACTGGACTGACGTCGGGAGCCCGCAGTCGCTGCGGTATGCGGAACGCTGGAAGCTTGCTGATATGGCGTCCACGACGATCAATGGGGACCTCTCCATGCGGGGAGCCCATGTGCAGGGCCCTGTTGAGCTGGGCGATGCCATCACACTAGGCAGGAACTCGCGCATCATCGGCCCGGTTGCGATTGGTGCCGGAACAACGGTCGGGGATAACGTTCTTATTGGCCCCTATACGACTATCGGGGAAAAATGCATCCTGAGAAATAACGCCAAGATATTCTCATCGTCCCTCTACAACAGGGTGATCGTTGGTGCAAATACAACAATCTCCGGCAGTATTATTGATATCGACACCCACATCGGTGCGGATTGCAGCATTGAGAACGATACCGTGATCGGACCCCGCGTGGTGCTCCGGGACAGTGTCGTCGTTCATTCGAAGACCCGCATCTGGCCGGAAGTGGTCGTTGCCGAAGGGAGTATTGTCAAAGAGCACGTGCTTAATGAAAAATTTGACATTCACTGCGAAGGCTCCTAACTTTTCTTCCCGAGCCGGTGCGTAAGCGCTACCAGCGGGTGGCGGGCATAGTCAAGCACCTGTATGTCGTCAAGTGTCCGCAGGTTCATCGCGTTTGCCGTCCGCTCCATCCCCAGTTCCACGTCCTCTGAAATCTCGATAATGTATGCATCAAGTGCGGTGATCCCGAGTTTTTTTGCCGCAACAGCACGGTGATGGCCATCAACAAGGATAATATGGTTCGGGCGTTTTACCACAATAATCGGCTCTGCAAGCCCTTTTTTAATCTCATATATCCTTCCCTCCAGTTCGTCCTCGTAGATCTTTGACTGGGTCGGGAGAAGGTTGGAGATCGGCACCGTTCCCCGGTTGAGCGCGGGGTCAACTCCGTACAGTTTTTTCAATGTTGTGATAAAATTGAAGACCTTCTCCGGTGAAACGCGCTCGATCTGGGAGCGGATTACATCGGAGTTGGAGATGATGCCCAGAAGGTGGTTTCTCTCGTCAACCACCGGCAGCTTCTGGATCCCTGACCTGAAGATCACCCGCGCGGCATCACTGATGCTCATATCCGGGGCTGCGACAATCAGGTTGCCGGACATGACCTTCTCAATCGGGGTTGTAAGCTGGACAAACAACAGGTCCCGTGCTGCAATATACCCGACAACCTCATTTCCGGAAACAACCGGGAAACCATCATGGTTTGTGGTCTGGATTTTTTCCATCACATCGTGGACTGTGCTGTGGAGATCGACGCACACGACATCGTAGGTCATGTAGTCCCTGACCTTTTTTTTATCCATTACTACAGCTTGCGGCGCAGATCACTTGAACTGATCGCTCCTGAAAAATGGGGTGTAGTTATTCGATTTTTATGCGTGCCCTAGGAGAATTTTTGTTTTTTTGAACCTGACTTCCAGCACGCCGTTCCTGAAGCTTGCGGTTTTCGGCTCTGTAGAAATCCCCGATCTCTCATCATTACCAGAGATCCATGATGAACCGGTTTTCGACGGATATCGCAAGGGGGGCTGCCGCAGTGGCGGGGGCGAAGTCCCCAAGAACGTTATGAAAAATGATGAGTTCTACGGAGCCCGTTTTTCATACACCAAATCGGAATGGTTTATCTCAATTGGGTGATGAACTTATAGGGGGGATTTTTCCCATGGGTGAAAAAAAGAAAAAACAGGAGAGCGTCAGGAACATATACAAGGTGCTCGCTGTCGTTGGATGCGTACTTTTTGTGGTGCTAATGGTGGTCTCTTCCATGGGTTCCGGGTGGATCACATCCCTTCACGGGATACAGCCGGGTGAATCCGTCACGATCGATTTTACCCTTCGCGATGCCCAAGGTTCCCCGCTGGTCACCACTGACCAGCAACTCTACCAGAATGTAGCTGGTTCGGGGCAGAGTATATATTTTTCAAAACAACTGGTATTTCAGGCAAACCAGAGCTCGGTAAAAGCCGTCATTCCCGTGCCGGTGTATTCGCTTGACAGCGGATGGACAAAGACCTTCGCCATTTTCGGCGGGGAATCCGATGCCATCAGCCAGGGTATTGTCGGCATGAGAACCAATGAACAGAAAACTATCAGTATCCCCTTCCGGGACGCGATGACCCAGACTTGGTCTGTTGCCCAGCTGAAGAGCAACGGGGTGAACTTAACCGATATCAATACCGGGGATTTCATCTCCATGGGGGTCTCTGATTCCCCGGAACTTGAAAAAAATTCAACAGATTCAACGTATTCAGTACGGATCGGGGAAGTAACGAAAAAAACGGCAGACGGTGTTGTTGTCAATTTCGGTTATCCCACGATTGATGTACGGGTTGTATCCATCAACAGCCGTTAAGACCATCCACCACATCCTTTTTATTGCCATTAGTGCATTTCTTTACCTATGGCAGTCAGCATCACCTGTTTTTTCCAGCCCGGCTGCATGGGCTGCATGGAACAGAGCCCGATCAACCATGAGGTATCGCAGCCCCTTCATGTACATATCGAAGAGATCGATGCGGTAAAAAACCCCGGATATATCAAAAAATATTCGATGAGGGCGACCCCGGCCATTGTCATAGAAAAGGACGG
>JAPKXV010000068.1 GCA_026394635.1 Methanoregula sp.
CCTGCCCTCGTGGTGGAAGCAGGGTCGGCAGCACCCGGCAATCCGGATGAAATTGAACGGGGAACCGGTAAAAAAGGGTAGTGGCACAGGGCATTTCTCGCTCGATTCGATCCTCTCCTTTAAC
The DNA here is from genome assembly GCA_026394635.1 of Methanoregula sp. Taxonomy (GTDB): domain Archaea; phylum Halobacteriota; class Methanomicrobia; order Methanomicrobiales; family Methanospirillaceae; genus MVRE01. Next base: position 125 of record JAPKXV010000068.1, read on the forward strand.
TGGAAGATTGCGATCGGGGATGATGAAATATCTCCTGAAGAATTTGAACAGCTTGCAGAGCGAAAGATTCCGCTCATGAAGGTGCGGGGGCGGTGGATCATCTTTGATCCCATTGAAGCCCGGCATGTCATTTCCACATTCAAAAAAGAGTACCCGGGTGACGAGATGACCCTCTCGGATGCACTGGCACTTTCGCTTGGAGGCGGTGTGAATGAAGATCTCTCCATTTCCGGGCTGACTCCCGATGGGCATCTCAAGGAGTTTATGGACCGCCTGCTCTCGGTGAAGACGCCGAAACCTGTCACGATCCCCAAGACATTTACCGGTACCCTGAGACCGTACCAGAAGAACGGGACCGCGTGGCTCTCGATGCTCACGGAATCCGGAATGGGTGCATGTCTTGCCGATGACATGGGGCTCGGGAAGACCGTGCAGGTGATCGCACACCTGACCCTTCAGGCAAAGAATGGGAAGGAGAAGAAAAAGACGCTCCTTGTCTGCCCGATGTCGATCATCGGCAACTGGTTGCGGGAACTCCAGCGGTTTGCACCCACCCTCCGTCACTATGTCCATCACGGGATCAAGCGCTGTTCCGGTGAACAGTTCTCCCGTGCACGGGAAGGTGCCGACCTCGTGATCACTTCGTACCAGACAGTCCAGCGCGACGCGGAACTTCTCGCCTCCTGTGAGTGGGACTGTGTCGTCCTTGACGAAGCCCAGAACATCAAGAACCACACGACCAAACAGGCGCGGGCGGTCAGAAAACTCCCTGCCGCGAGCAGGATTGTCCTCACCGGTACACCGGTCGAGAACCGGCTCTTTGAACTCTGGTCGATCATGGACTTTTTAAACCCCGGCTACTTAGGGTCTGCCACGTCGTTCCAGAAACAGTTCTCCATCCCCATCGAAAAGCACCACGATACCGGGAGGGCGCAGGTCTTAAAACAGATAGTCCGACCGTTCCTTTTACGCAGGTTAAAGACCGACAAGACAATCATCACCGATCTGCCGGAGAAGACGATCGCAAAGGAGTTCTGCCCGCTGACAAAGGAACAGGCATCCCTCTATGAAGCGGCAGTCCAGGACATGCTCGAGAAGCTCGATACCCTCGAAGGCATCGCGCGAAAAGGTGCCGTGCTTGTCACCCTGATGCGGTTGAAGCAGATCTGCGATCATCCGGCGCTCTTCTTAAACGATGGGAGCGATCTTGCGCTCCGGTCCGGTAAAGTGGACCGGCTCTGTGAAGTGCTCGAAGAAGTGCTCGCAAACAACGACCGTGCGCTCATCTTCACCCAGTATGCGACGTTTGGCGAGATACTCAAACCGTACCTGGAGAAGGTCTTCTCAACCGAAGTCCTGTTCCTGCACGGGAAGACCAAACGCGAGGCGCGGGACGAGATGGTGACACGGTTTGCCGAGAAGAAGGGACCGAAGATCTTTTTACTCTCGCTAAAAGCCGGCGGAACCGGGCTGAACCTGACCGCGGCAAACCATGTCTTCCATATCGATCGCTGGTGGAACCCCGCGGTTGAAGACCAGGCAACCGACCGGGCGTTCCGGATCGGGCAGTCCAAGAACGTGGAGGTGCACCTGATGATCTCAGCAGGCACACTCGAAGAGAAGATTGACGCAGTCCTTGAAGATAAGCGGGCTCTTGCGGGAAGCATCATCGGGACCGGTGAAGACTGGATCACGAACCTCTCAACAAAGGAACTCCGTGAACTCCTGACGTTGAGAAAAGAAGCGCTGGGGGGTGCGTGAGATGTCACGATGGGGGCAGTGGTACCCACCCGCACGCCCGATTGCGGTGAAGAACGGGATACAAACACGGAGCAAGAAGGGGAATATCGGTGAGACCTGGTGGTCAAAACGGTTCATTTCCGCGCTTGAGCGTATCGGGATCGGTTCACGTCTGGAGCGGGGGAGAGCGTATGCACGCAAAGGGCAGGTTGTCAGCATCAACATCCGCGACGCCACCATCTATGCCCAGGTACAGGGAACCAAACCGAGACCGTATAACATCACCATCTCCTTCACACGGTTCAATGATCTGCAATGGGCGCAGATTTTTGATGCCCTCTCGTCGCAGGCGCTCTTCACCGCGATGCTATTGGGGGGAGAGATCCCACAAGAGATCGAGACGGTCTTTACCAGCGTGAATCTCTCGCTCCTGCCAACGAGCGCGAAGGATATTAAGACTGATTGTGACTGCCCCGACTTTGCAAATCCCTGCAAGCATATCGCAGCAGTGTATTACATCCTTGCAGAACAGTTTGACCGGGATCCGTTTCTCATCTTCTCCCTGCGGGGGCGGGACCGTGAAGCCGTCCTTGAAAATCTCCGGAAGCTGAGAAGCACAAGTGCGCCGGTTGAAACGGAAGCAGAAGCACCTGAGCCGGAGAGTCCCGCGGTGCAGGAAACGGATGGGTGTGTGCTGGCTCCGCTCTCTGAATGCGTGGACTCATTCTGGGATGCCGCGGAAACCCTTGACACTTTCCCGATCCACCTGCACAAAAAACCCGAGCTTGAAGCTGCCGCGTTAAAACGGCTCGGACCATCATTGTTCCGGATCAACAACAAGGACATTGCTGATCTGCTGGTACCGGTCTATTCACATGCCCGCGAGTATGTGCTGGGGGAGCTCCGACGGTTGGAATCGAAACCTGAGAAAGTGCCTGCCGCTGATCCGAAGCCCCCGATCACCCGTGGCAGAAAGAAGAAGGTGTAGCCGGAGAGATTCACCCCGCTTCACCCTGAAATGTGTACCCCATTTAGACCTGCCGGAGTCATACGCCTCTCGTGAAGATTGCGGGGACGATCTGTTCTGGAACGGTCCATCATCACTTTTCCTGGGGTTGTCTCTTCACACGGGGACATCCTGTCTTTTTTTACCGCAAGTATGCTGGGAAACCGGTGATACCGGACGGTTTTATCCGGATTAACCGGCGATTCCCCGGCATATGTGATCCCTGCGATTCCTTTTCCAAGCGGGGCACCATCTCAACCGCGCAGGTATGTTCCTGCACGGGATGGTTGACGGGACGCCGCCACCTTTTGTTGAGATGAAGACTCCGTGATCGGCTTCTTTTTGTCGTCCCATCTTCTGCCCGATTATCGGAATTGTTCCGGTATCCTGATACTGTGAAGAGATCCGATCCACGCGTCTTTTGGGTTATGTGCCGGACCTTTGCTATTTTCCCCTGATGTCTCCTGTACTTCCTTCTGACGTATTATCCACCCAATCTTCTTCTTTGTCAACTTCGTCATTGAGTTTGTTTTCAACTCAATGTTTGATAGAGGAAATACCATCCTATGCTTGATGAGCTCATCCGTATTCTTATTGCCGCTGCCATCTGCTGGCTCAATTTCATAACCGTGGATCTTATTTTCAAACTGCCGGAGAGCGGGGGGGTTGTCGGTGCAACGGCAATCGCAGAGCAGGTGGAGGCGGGCGGGGGAAACAAAAACGGCGGCTTCATGATGGGAAACATCGTTTCCTCCCCGGATGCATCGGCAGGGACGCTGCTTGCAAGCTGCGGCGTGTTCTGTGCGGGGCTTCCCGGGGGACTGTTTGCCGCGGTGCTGGTGTACATCGGCAACCGGGTCTGTTATGACCCCGGCTATGCGGGCACCACAGGGTGCATCACCGCCACATTCATCGTGTACGGTGCCACGCAGATCGGTTTTGCCGCATCGGACTTTATCGCCGGCATGGTAATTGCCATTCTTACGATCCAGGGAATCTCCTACGTGCATTCCAGCGCGATGATCGCGTGGCTCTGGAAGATTCGCTGTCGGCTGCTGAGAGGTTGCAAATGATCGCGATCTACATCTGCGCGGGAATCGCGGTGTATGCCGGGCTGCGGGTCGTACTCGAGAAGAATACGATGCGCAAGCTCCCGTTTTTAA
>JAPKXV010000018.1 GCA_026394635.1 Methanoregula sp.
ACTCGAAGCGGGAAAGACGGTCCTCGCGTCCGGTCACGATCCCAGGTATCTTTTATGCATCCAAACAGCCAGGGCGGGAGACGAACCCGTAAGGATACCGACAGACGACGCGGCGGACTCAATCCGTTTATTGAGCGGATACGCGGCAAGGATCCAGCTTGTTTGCTGGATTGAGATTCATTTTGGGGGAATACCATGACCGGGACACTTGAAGCATCACAAACGGCGGGGGATGTTCTGGGCTGGCTGAAGTTGTCAGGGATAAATCGCTCGCTCCCATGTAAGCCACGGTCAAAGGCGACCATGTTCGAGGTCACAGCTGAAGGCGTGTATGGGACAAAAGAGGCCCCATCTTACTTAGTGCCGACCGCCGAACGTGATGCCATTATAGACCGCTTCTGGCCTCCCCGGCAGACCTGGACCGCTGATCTTGTTGGCATGTCGATCAGTGCCGATTTCGTCTGGGGCGATGGATATCACTGCGGATGCATCGACGTTGACCGGGATTATCTCGTTGATGACTTCTGGTATGATACCACCCTGGAGCCCATGCCCGCGATCGCCGGACGAAAGGGAATGAAACTTTTATTCCGGTTCTTGGAAGCAGATATCCCCGGCACCCTTCAATGGAAACTCCCAGAGGATGAGAATGCACAGATCGAACTATTCACGGGACATAAGCATTTTTTGATTTTCGGAGAACATGAGAAAAGCACCCGGGAACATCCGATCTTTTACCAAGTGGTCCGGGGATTTGGTGAGATCATCCCGACCGCAGAGATCAGTGATGTATTACGGGTAATAGACGAGATCGCAGAAAAACACCGTATTCCAAGAACGCAGCCCAAACAGACCACTACAAACGAACCACGGCGGCTGATACCATCACGGGCTTATGGATGCACCATTAGTGATCGGTATGGCTTGAGAATCGAGGATCTTTGTTACCCGGAGAATTCGACGGTGCAGGGCGATGAGATCCGGGGAATATGCCCGATTCATCCAACGCTGAACCATGCGTCGAATTTCATGATCAATCCATCGAAGGGAACCTGGTATAACTTTTCGACCGAAACCGGCGGCGATTCGTTGGGAATGTTTGCCATTATCGAAGGGTTAGTTCAGATCGAGGACTTCACAAAGAACGCCAGGCCCCTCAATGCAATCATGGGACAAGTGTTCGCCGCACTGAAGCGGGCGGGATACAGAGATCGCACCACGACCAAGGTTGATACATCTTCTTGGGGGCGAGCATGACCGACGACGTCGCAGTGCAGCCCGTCAACGCGGCACCCGTGCCGGACATGAACGAGATTCAGGTAGAGAAGAGCCTGGTGGAGAAGTGTGAAGAGGGGTTATTATTCCTCTCATCACCACGGCCCGACCCTGATGAAAAATACCAGGATGTAGATCGTGACAGGCTTATCAAACATGCAATATTTTCGTTGCTTGAAGAAAACACAGTCAGAAATGAGATTTTAAAGAAAATAACAAAGTTAAACAAAAATAGTTTTGTAAATCCTCTCAAAATGGATGCAATTTCCCTGCGAGTTACCGAGGTAACGGGAGAATTCAACGCAATCAAGGATGAAGAACGAAGGCAAGCTGTAGCCGAACGGGAAGCGGAAGAGATAGCATTCCAAAAACAGCGGTTACAAAAACTGGATGCAAACCAGAAAAACAAACCCGTGGACATCATCAAGGTGAAGGCGGATCAGATCCTGAGCAAAGGTGATCCGGTGAAATCCATTATGGATGAGGTAAACCGGATTCATAAGGGCGATGAAGCTCAAAAGATGTTCGTCATTGCTTCCGAAGGGTGCAAAATGTGTTCAAACACAGACGGGCTGCATGTTGACCTTACCGGGGATAGTGGCAAAGGTAAGTCATTCCTTCTGCTTGCGATGTTCCACCAGCTGCCGGACAGGTATAAAAAACTCAATAGCGGGTCGAAGAAAGCCTTGTATTATTCTGGCCTTATCCAAAAGACTACAATCTTTATCGATGATATTGAGACGTTAGACGGCGACACGGAGCGGATTATCAAAATAAAAGCCACCACTTATCAGGAAAAATTCATCTACGAGGTTGCAGACCCCCGGTCCCCGACAAAATTATCATCCTATGAAATCCCCGAGCGGGTAAACTTCTGGATTACATCAGCGGAGAATACAAAAAATGTTCAGGTACTCAACAGATCAATTGCCCTGACTCCCGACGCTAGCTCCAACCAGGATATAGAGGTATATGAAAACCAGGTTAAACTTGCTAAATCTGGTAAGTATTCCTTCGATATGACAGAGGAGACCAAAGTCAATAGGAAAATGCTGGAGATATTACTCGACGAGGATGCGAT
>JAPKXV010000278.1 GCA_026394635.1 Methanoregula sp.
ACCCCCGGAGAGCTCAGTGGGAGTATGGGTGAAGAGCGAATCATCCAACTGAACTGACCGGAGCACTTCCTTTCCCTTTTCCGGGTCCACGGCTTTCTGGGATTTCAGCATCATGGGAAATGTGACGTTCTCAATGATATTGAGCAGGGGAAACAGGTTGAAATACTGGAATATAAAGCCAATCCGATCTCTCCGGAGGTTGGTCAGCTCAGCATCGGACATATCCCCGATTCTGGTGCCGCTGATGAAGATGTCACCGGATGTCGGGGTGTCAAGGCACCCCATAAGGTTGAGCAGCGTGGACTTCCCGGACCCGGAAGGCCCCATGATGGAGATGAACTCCCCTTTGTCCACCCGGAACGTGACACCATCGAGTGCGGTGACATCTCCTGCGGGAAGCGGGTATATCTTCACCACGTCCCGAAACGACATTACTGCCTGGTCGTCCATTGAAAGGTCACTTCTTCTTTCTTACGTAGAAGAACCATCCCCCGACGAATACTCCAACGATAATTATCCCGGCGATAATGGGAAGCAGGGGGAGATCGTTCGTCTGGGAGGAGACAGCGTTCGCGGAAATCTTAACGTCGTGACGGGAGGTGATCACGTTGCCATCCGCATCCTTGTAGGACAGCTGGACCGGAACCGTAGCACCGGTATCTGCAGAAAATGTCACCTCAAAGCTGCCAAAATCATCCGGCTTGAGGATGCCGACTACGTAGGATTTGTACGGGTCCTCCGGAACTGCCGGTGAAAGGGATGTGACTACGACAGAGTTTGCATTTTCCAGCCCGGCATTGGTCACATCACCGGTGATATGATAGATACCGGCAGTTGATTTCACCTGGATATTGCTGATAATCGGCTCTGCCTGTTTCTTATCCGGCCCAAAGACGAGGGGAAGTTCTGTGGTGACTTCGTGAGGGTTATCGCCATTATCATAATTCACGGTAAGACCAAGCGTTGTTGGCTGGTATGGGGTTACTGCGATATCTGCTGTGGTTTTGGCTCCGGATGCAAGTGAACCAATAAACGTCTCTGGTGGTGTAACGTCAAAGCCGGCACCGGTAACATCAAGGATGACATTTTTCACATCATTTTTCCGCGGATTAGCCACTTGTACCGTAATGGTTTTTTTCCTCCCTTGCGTGAACGCATCGGGCTTGCTTACAATCGTCACGACGAGCGGGGTGTTGTCTACCCGTACCATGTCACGGTGGTACAGGCTGTCAGCATCACGGAAACTCAACGAGAACGTCGGATAATACGTGCCCTCCCCGGCATCTGCAACAACAGAAAACGTGAACGTCCTAGCCTTACCGGGACCAATATTTGAAGAAGAAGCATATGATCCGCTGGTGAGCCGGATATTTGTGTCAGAGAATGTTGCGTGATTTACCACAACCCCTTGGTCCGTACCGGTAAAGTTGCCGTTCGTGATTTCATACGTGACCGTGCCAACATCATCGGTAAAAAAAACTGCGGGATCATACGTTATCTTGGAAACATAAATTTTCCCTGCGGCGACAAGAGAGGCATCAGTCTGGTATGCAGTTGCCACCCCAATACCTGCGGTGAGGAGCAGACAGAGGACAATGGTTGAATGGACAAGTATTTTTTTCATTTACATCACGGCCAGCATATAGAGCAGATAGCACACATAGCCGACGATTCCACCTGCAATAACGATGAGCGCCGGGATCCTGAGATCTTCGTTCCCGTTCATCAGATCCTGAAAGAAGGTATCTGGATTTGAAAATATTTCAGTAGTTGAACGCTTCATTCTCCTATCACCGTTCGGCAACGAACAGTATTGTTGTTGCTCGAATAACAACTTCTAATAACTTTGCATCCCCTCATTTATAATCTTGCTGAGTACAGGCAGATTATCTTAAAATAAAAAGAAGGCTGGTTTGTTGAAGCGGGGTAAAAGTACTATCGAATCTTAAGAGATCCCCGCATTCCCATAAAATTGTATTAATTTTACATCAAATAACAAATCTGTTCAATAAAGTATATATTTGTACAATGAAAAAAAGAATGTATGCAAACCAAGATCCTGCTTGATGAGGAGCAGATGCCCAAGCAATGGTATAACGTCCAGGCAGATCTGCCCTCCCCTCTTGACCCCCCGCTCCATCCGCAGACCAAAAAGCCGATCAGTCCCGATGACCTGAAAGCAATTTTCCCCATGGAGCTGATCAAACAGGAGGTCACCACCCAGCGTACTATTGACATTCCTGCAGATGTGCAGGATGTGCTCCGGCTCTGGAGGCCCAGCCCGCCCTACCGTGCGCACCGGCTTGAAAAGTACTTAAAGACGCCGGCGAAGATCTATTATAAATGGGAAGGGGTGAGCCCGGCAGGGAGCCACAAGCACAACACCGCGATCCCACAGGCGTACTACAACATGAAAGCAGGTGTCGAGAGGATCGCCACCGAAACCGGCGCGGGGCAATGGGGTTCGGCCCTCGCATTTGCCACGATGCTCTACGGTCTGCAATGCACCATCTACATGGTCCGGTCGAGCTATACCCAGAAACCGTACCGGAAGTCGATGATGCAGGCTTGGGGTGCAGAGTGTATCCCCAGCCCCAGCACCAAGACAAAATGTGGGCAGGCAATGCTCGCAAAAGACCCGGACACCCCGGGAAGCCTTGGCATGGCAATCTCCGAGGCGGTGGAAGATGCTGTTGGCCGTGATGATACGAAATATTCTTTGGGTTCAGTTTTAAACCATGTCTTGCTGCACCAAACCGTGATCGGGCTGGAGGCGATAGAACAGTTGAACTCGATCAGCGAAAAAACTCCGGATGTAATCATCGGCTGCGTTGGCGGAGTGCCGGGAACAGCTTGCCATGGTCGATGAGTATCCGGATGTGGTGATCGGGTGCGTCGGCGGCGGCTCCAACTTTGCCGGGATATCATTCCCGTTTGCCGGGGACAAACTGACAGGGAAACATAAAGAAGTGGACCTTGTCGGCGTGGAACCGGCATCCTGCCCGACATTGACCAAAGGGCTCTATACGTATGATCTCGCAGATGAAGCCGGGTACACCCCGCTTCTCAAGATGTTCACGCTGGGTCACGACTTCGTCCCGCCCTCCATCCATGCAGGCGGTCTCCGCTACCACGGGGACTCGCCCATTGTCTCCCGGCTGGTGCACGACGGCGTGATGCGGGCGGTCTCCTATCACCAGACCGAGGTCTTTGACGCAGCCCAGACGTTTGCCCGGACTGAAGGTATTATTATTGCACCGGAAACATCCCACGCGGTGAAGGGGGCGATCGACGAAGCGCTCAAATGCAAAAAGAGCGGAGAGAAAAAGACCATCCTGTTCAACTGCTCGGGGCATGGCAACTTCGATATGTCGGCATATGATGCCTACTATGCAGGCAAGCTCGTGGACTATGAGTATCCGGACGAACTCATCAAGGAGTCACTCGCACGGATCCCAAAAGTCCCCTGATCCTTTTTTTCATGCACCGCATCGGGTTCCTTATCAATCCTTACGCCGGAATGGGCGGGGCTGTCGGGTTGAAAGGCACCGATGGCCTTATTGACGAAGCGACAAAGAGGGGGGCAGTCCCCCGTGCACAGGAACGGGCAGCGGAAGCACTGGGTGCCCTTGACGGTGCAAACTTCCATTTTTTTACCTGTTCCCAGAAGATGGGAGAGGATGCGATGCAAAAAGCCGGAATAATCCAATTCACCGTAGAATATCACACTCCTGAAAAGACCACCGCAGACGACACAAAAAATGCCTGCAGGAAATTCCTTGATGCCGGTGTGGAGATGATTGTATTCTGCGGGGGGGACGGTACTGCCCGGGACGTCTTCGATGTTGTCGGGACGCAGGTTCCTGTTCTTGGAATTCCCGCGGGGGTCAAGATGTATTCGGGAGTATTTGCGATTTCGCCTCAATCTGCAGCAGAACTCCTGCAACCGTCCGGCACCATCCCCCTGCGGGACACAGAGGTTGTCGATGTGGATGAGGTAGCGTACAGGGATGGCGCCCTTCGCACCACGCTCTATGGCTTTGCAAAAACACCTTACATCATGGAGATGGTTGCGGGCACAAAACAGGTCTTTGAGCAGCCCGATGAGGAACGGGCAAAGGCAGAGATTGCACAGTTTATTGCCGAGGTCATTGACGGGACCCCCGACAAGCTCACCATCCTCGGGCCCGGGACGACGAGCGAAAAGATTGCAGAGGTTCTCGGTGTTGACAAGACACTGCTTGGGTTTGATGCGATCCGGGGAAGGAAACTGGTTGCCGCTGACATCAGCGAGAAAGAGATACTTGCCCGCGTCTCCGGTGAACCGGAAACGAGGCTGATCATCAGCATCATCGGGGCGCAGGGCTTTGTGCTCGGCAGGGGGACCCAGCAGATAAGCCCGGCGGTGATCAGAAAGATCGGGATCGGCAATATCATCGTTGTCGCCACCCCGTACAAGCTCTCGAAAACACCGGTCCTGTATGTCGATACCGGGGACCCATTGCTCGATGCCGCATTTGGTGACAACATCAAGGTAATCTCCGGCTACCGGATTGCACAGCGGAAGAGGATCCACCAGCCATCGCACTGACGTGTGCCACAAAAAACTGGGATGTAATTATTGTGCCTTGGGCGGCTTCAGGAGCGCAAATGCAACGATAAGTCCAATGATGGCAAGAACGAGCACATAGGGAAATACCCCAAGGTAGGAACCGGTTGATGTCTTGATGAAACCCGCGAGCTGGGGCCCGAAAATCCCGCCGGCACCATACGCGAGGAAAACGACACCATAGTTCCTTGGGTAATCACAGGTCCCGAAGAAACTACCACAGGTCGTCGGTGCGATCGCGAGCCATCCGCCAAGACAGCCCCAGAGCATCGCAAAGGCGATGATATACACCGGCACCGAGGGCATAAGCCACATCAAAAGCGACGCAATGGCGATCAGGACAAATGAGATCATTGCAGTCTTTTGCGGGGTCAGACGGTCCGTGAGTTCCCCGAAGACAGGGCGCCCGCCCCCATTGAATATGGCAAAGAAGCCGATGAGAAGCGTTGCAAGCCCGGCTTCAACCTTCAATACCTCGGTTGCCACGGGTGATGCAATTGAAATTGCCATCAGTCCCGCAAGGCAGCCGATAAAGAAACACGCCCACAGCCCGTAGAATGACGACGATTTCACCATCTGAGACCGGGTCAATTCACACTTCTTCTGCTCACCGGGCTTTGGCGACGAGGGCGTCCAGCCTTCCGGCACCCAGCCGGGCGCAGGGAACCTCAAAGGAAGGGCAAGCAGGACGATCATGACGATGAATACCAGACCAAAGATACGGAATGTGTTCATCACACCGGACGCCCCGATCAGGTATCCTGCGATATTTGCAGTGAAAAACGCAGAGAACCCGAATCCCAGCACGGTTAGGCCAACCGCAAGACCCCGTCGGTCCGGGAACCAGCGGGCGGCAACGACAACGGGAACGCCATACGCGATCCCCACGCCAACACCTGCAATTATCCCGTAAAAGAGGTAGAGCCACTGGACAGAGCCGGCAAACGATGAAAGGAGCCACCCCAGCCCGGTGAGGATGCCGCCGATAATGGTTACCGTACGGGGGCCGAGCTGGTCGATAAATTTCCCGGTCAGCGGCATCGCAATGGCAAAGAATGCTAAAAACACGGAAAACGGGAGCAGTATCTCACTTGCAGTGACCGACTGGCCCAGTGTCCCGGTAAAATATGCCGTAAGCGGCTTGACAAAAACACTCCATGAATAAACCGACCCCAGACAGAGGTTGATGATCATACCGAGAATGACAAGGATCCACCGCCCCTTTTCTGCCTCCATCCCAAAGATTTTTTCTGTTGAACTATCCCCCATGTTACATCTCCTCCAGAACAACTATCCCGATAAGTTCGTGCGAATTATGGTACGTCCATAAAAAATTTGTCGCTCATTCTTCCAGCGTTGATACATCGCCCGGGTCCATCCCCATCTCCTTTGCCTTCAGGACCCTTCTCATTATCTTGCCGCTCCGGGTCTTGGGAAGTTTATCGACATATTCAATCTCCTGCGGCATCGCAATCGGTCCTATCGTTGTCCGCACATGGTGGAGCAGGTCCTGGGTCATGTTCTCACTTGGGTTGTGGCCAACCCGGAGAATTACAAATGCCTTGATCGAGTTCCCTTTCAACGGATCCGGTTTGCCGATAACAGCAGCCTCTGCAACGGCCTTATGGGATACGAGAGCACTTTCCACTTCAGCGGTGCCGATATTGTGGCCTGCGACAATGATGATATCATCGGAACGCCCGAGGATCATAATATAGCCGTCTTTTCCCTTGACTGCGAGATCGCCCGCCGTGTAACAGTTCTCAATAGTGTACCAGTATTTCCGGTACCGTTCATCATCCTTGTACAACGTGCGCAGCATGGCCGGCCATGGGGATTTGATAACAAGTAATCCCATGGTGTTGGGCTGAACGGGTTTTCCGGATTTATCCACGACATCCACTGTGACACCGGGAATGGGTTTTCCCGCAAATCCCGGGCGCATCTTTTCGCCAATCATGGTGGTGATCATCTGCATCCCCGTCTCTGTCTGCCACCAGGTGTCGACAATGGGACACCTGTCCTTTCCAATCGTATGATAGTACCACTCAAATGCTTCCGGGTTCAATGGCTCACCGACAGAACCGATGATACGCAGGGATTTTAAATTATATTTGTTGGGCCAGACCTCCCCCATCTTCATGAACATCCGGATGGCGGTTGGGGCTGTATAGAATACCGTGATCTTCTGCTCCTGGATAAGACTCCACCAGCTGCCGGCGTCCGGGAAGTCGGGAGTGAGTTCTGAAATAAATACCGTTGCACCGACCGCGAGAGGTCCGTAGATGATGTAACTGTGACCGGTAATCCAGCCCGGATCAGCAGTACACCAGAAAATGTCGTTGTCCTTGATATCGAAGACATATTTGCTCGTGTAATACGTTCCGACCATGTATCCGCCACAGGTGTGCACAACCCCTTTTGGTTTTCCCGTGGACCCGCTCGTGTACAATATGAAGAGCGGATCCTCAGCATCCATTACCTCGGGAGGACAATCTTCAGGCACATCCTCCATCACCGCATAGAAATCCAGTTCCCTCGTCGGGTGGATATCAACCAGAGGCTCTTTCCTCCGGAGCACGATGACATGTTCCACCGATGGGGCATCCATAATTGCCTCATCAACAATCGCCTTCAGCTGGATTGCCTTCCCGCGCCGGATGGCAATATCCGCTGTTATTACAACCTTTGCCTCGGCGTCCTGGATCCGCAGGTTCAGTGCGGCTGCGCCGAATCCGCCAAATACCACACTGTGTGTTGCACCAATTCGTGCACAGGCAAGCATTGCTATTACCTGCTCCGGTACAAGCGGCATATAAATACAGACGCGATCGCCTTTTTTCACACCGATTTTCTTGAGTGCATTTGCAAAGCGCATCACATGGGAAAGGAGTTTCTGGTAAGAATAAATGCGCTCTGCACCGCCTTCCCCCCTCCAGATGAGGGCAACCTTGTTGCGCCGGTTGTTGTTGACATGCCGGTCAAGACAGTTGGCAGTTATGTTGAGTTTTGCATTCGTAAACCACGTTGCATAAGGGTACTTCCATTCCTTGACAGCATCCCATGGTTTGATCCAGTCAAGTTGGTGTGCTACATTGCTCCAGAATGCATCGGGATCTGCGAGGAATTCATCATACGCCTTCTGGTAATCCCCCAACCAGGAATTACGTTTGTATTCCGGATTGGGCGTATAATATTTCATCTCCTCAACGAGTTTGACATCAAAATTTTCTGCCATGAATCACTCCCAATTTAACATTATTAATCATTTTAAAACTCTGTTTTATTTATGCACTTTGGTAGAGGGGCTAAAAGCCCTCAGGAAATACTTGAATAATTTTTATCGCAAAAAAATCGCATATAAACAGAGATCCATGAGAGAAACGATTCCGGTGTTTATCGGCACAAAATAAAATATACGAACCATTATCTATCGGTTTTTTAAACACTAGATCAATGCTTGACCGGTTCAAGGGGTGCATGCTGGGGGCGGCAATTGGCGATGCGCTTGGTATGCCCAACGAGAGCACGTCGCCAAACCTGCAGAAGATGCGGTATGGATACCGACGGGCGTACAAGCGTCACCCCAATGCCGGGCTAAAGCCCGGGCAGTTCACCGATGATACGCAGCTGATGATCCTTGCCGGCACGCTGCTTGCGGACGGACGGTTCAACGAGGAGCGGTATGCCGAAGCTCTTAAGGAACTCTACGCCCGCGGCGGGTTCAGGTTCCCGGATGGATCGGTGTCAGCTGCCTGTGAGCACATGATCCGGGACAATCCTTCGAGCGCCGGGGTCAAGTCAACCACCGCCGGCTGTCTTGCCCTTGCCATTCCTTTTACCCTCGCATACCCGGATCTTTCCGAAGCCGTCGAGCGTGCCGTTCGTGCCTGTAATGTCACCCATACCCACCCGGCAGCCCACGCGGCAGTTGCAACCCTTACCGTTCTGATCTATTACACCATCAACGGGAGTGGCGATGCAATCCGGCAGGCTGAGAAAAAAGCATCGGTTGAGGATGACGTGCTCGGGGGAAGGATAAGGAACGCACTGATGCTCGAGAGGGAGGGTGTTGATGTTGAAACTGCCGTGCTCAAGATCGGTCATGATGTGTCGGTGTTCCAGACCCTGCCGCTTGCATTCTTTTTAATCAGCCGGTACTGTCGGAGGCAATACCGATACCATCGCGCTCATCTGCGGGGCATACGTTGGAGCCCGCGGGAGTATGGAAGCGCTCCCTGCCGATCTTCTCGAAGGGCTCGAAGATCGGCAGAGGATCGAGCTGCTCGCGCAGCGCCTCAACGGGGTTTATCAGCGGAAACTGGAACAGCCGTAAACTGTTCCGCGCATTCTTTTAAGCCCGATACAATCCTTTTTTAAAAAATATCGGGAAATTACCCAATAATCCGGGAATTATCTAAAAAGGATTAAATTTTTAATAAAAAAATATTGATGCATGAAGGTTGCAATCATCGGAGCATCCGGGTATGCCCATCAGCGGAGGTAACCTGTGCCACCTCCCGCAAGCTTGCGGGAACGCCGCTTGTCCAGATCCATCCCCAGCTGAAAGGTTTTACGGATCTTGCATTCACGAACCCCGATACCGATGCGATCGATGCCGATGTTGCGTTCCTTGCGGTGCCTCATACTGCGGCGATGACCTATGTGGGAAAATTGCTCTCCCGCGGGATCAGGGTGGTGGACCTCAGTGCGGATTACCGTTTGCCAAAAGAGGTGTACGAGAAGGTATACGGTGTCACGCACACGGACTTTTTCCCGGCGCCGTACGGCATCCCCGAACTTCACCGAAAAGAGGTCACAGGCGCGAAATTCGTCGCAAACCCCGGATGCTTCCCGACCGGGGCCACCCTTGCAGCCGCACCACTTGCACGGCATGCGCACACGGTAATCTTTGACTCAAAAACCGGCGTAAGCGGGGCGGGCGACAACCCTTCGGCGACAACCCACTATCCCAATGTTGGCGACAATGTCGGCCCGTATAAATGGACGTCCCACCGCCACCTTGCGGAGATGAAGCAGGAACTCGCTTCCCTTGGCTCAAAGGCAAAATGTTATTTCACCCCGCACCTCGTTCCCGTAAACCGGGGGATCCTCACCACGGCGCATATCCTCCTCAACGAACCGATGGAGACAAAGGAGGTAGAGGGGATCTACCGCAATTTCTATAAGAACGAATACTTTGTCCGGTACCAGAAACCCTCGCTTGCTGCGGTACGGGGAAGCAACTTCTGTGACCTTGCAGTGGAATCCGAAGGGCTCCGGGTGGTCGTCGCATCCGCAATCGACAACCTTGTCAAAGGAGCAAGCGGACAGGCAATCCAGAACATGAACCTTATGTGCGGGTTCAAAGAGACCGACGGGCTGGAACATGCCGGACTGTTACCCTAGGTGGATGCCATGCTCGTAAAGGAGGTTATGACAAAGGAACCGGTCGTCGCTACTACCGGTATGCCGCTGCGGGATGCGGTTGCACTGCTTAGGAAGAACCATATCGGGGGACTCCCGGTGATGGAAGGGGATGAACTGGCAGGGATGCTCACCGAGTCTGATATCATCGCCCAGCTTGAGACCGGGCGGATCTCTGATGACCTCTGGCTCCCTTCCCCCCTTGAAGTCATCGAGATACCGGTCCGTGAGTATTTCAACTGGGAAAAGACCAAACATGCGTTACGCAACATCGGTGATATCCCGGTAAAAAAAGTGATGACGCACCGGGTGGTCACCGCAACGGAGGATATGGACATCGAAGCCGCCGCATCGCTGATGTTAAAGGAGGGTATCACCCGCCTGCCGGTAGTGCGGGGAAAGAAACTCGTGGGGATCATCGCACGGGCAGACATCGTGCAGGGTGTGGGGATGTCGTATGACAACAAGAACAACGGTGATACCGCATGACCTTCCAGAGCATCTGCGCTGTTGAGGGCGTGAGGGCGAATGGCATCAAGGAAGGAAAGTTCGGGCTTGCACTGATCCGCGCAAGTGGTACAGCGGCCGGGGTGTTCACCGGGAACCTTGTCAGGGCAGCCCCGATCGAACTCATGCGGGAGCGCATAAAAAAGGGGAGACTGGATGCGGTAATCGTAAACAGCGGGTGCGCCAATGCATATACCGGAACGAGAGGATATGCCGATGCGGAGAAAATGACCGGAATTGCGGGTCAGGTGCTCGATGTCGATCCATTAAGGGTCGGCGTCGCAAGTACCGGGGTGATCGGGAGGTATCTCGACCTGCCCCTTATTGAACGCCAGTGCCGGGATGTGGCAAAGAACCTGACGCGCAGCAGACCGGCGGAATCTGCAGCTGCACAGGCGATTATGACCACGGATACGTTCCCGAAACATGCACTGGTGAAGAATGAGGGATTCTCTGTGGGAGGGATCACCAAGGGAAGTGGGATGATCGCCCCGAATATGGGGACGATGCTTGCGTTCATTTATACTGATGCCGCGATCAGCCAGAAGCAGCTTGTGCAGGCTCTCAGGCAGGCGACACTGAGGTCGTTCAACCGCGTGGTCGTTGACGGCGACACGAGCACCAACGACATTGCGCTCTGCACTGCAACCGGGGACGCGGGGAAGGTAAATTACCGGGAATTCTGTACAGCTCTGGAAGAATGCTGCGTTTCCCTTGCCCGGCAGATCGCAACCGATGGGGAAGGGGCAACAAGGATGCTCGAGGTCACGGTACGGGGTGCGCCCAGCGAGGAAGCGGCAGCAGAGGTCGCACGCACCGTCATAGGTTCCCCGCTGGTCAAGACCGCGGTCTATGGCGAAGACCCGAACTGGGGGAGGGTTGTGGCAGCTGCCGGCCGGGCCGGAGTACAATTTGATCCCAATGCAGTTTCACTCTGGATTGGCGACGGCACTGAACGCTACCCGCTGGTAAAGGACGGGGAGATCATCGCAGACTTAAAAAAAGCAAAAGCGGCGATGCATAAAAATAAGGTCATATTCGAACTCGATCTTGCACAAGGAAAAGAAAAGGCGACCGCGTGGGGATGCGACTTAACGGAAAAATACGTGGAGATCAACGGGAGGTACACAACATGAAACATGCGGATGTGCTCATGGAGGCGCTGCCCTATATCCAGCAGTTCCATGGGAAGACTCTTGTAATAAAACTCGGGGGGCACGCGATGGTCGACCCCGTCGTGCTCGAGAATGCAATCCGGGACGCGGTGCTCCTGCACTATGTCGGCATCCGTGTCGTGCTCGTCCACGGCGGCGGCCCGGAGATCACGGAAAAGATGAAGCAGATGGGCAAGGAATCCGTTTTCGTCGGAGGCCTGCGCGTGACCGATGCGGAAACACTCGAGATCGCCCAGATGGTGCTTGTAGGCAAGATCAACAACGGGATCGTGTCGCTCATCGCAAAGTGCGGTGCACATGGTGTCGGGCTCTCGGGCAATGATGGCAACATGGTCATCGCCCGCAAGATGGACCCCCAGAAAGTGAAGATCGGGGAGGTCGAGCAGGAAGTCGACCTCGGGCATGTCGGGGAGATCGAATGGGTTGACCCGGCGATCCTCAACATCCTTCTCGATAATAAGCACATACCGGTCATTGCCCCGATTGCCATTGACAGGGCAGGCGGGAGCCTGAACATCAATGCCGACACGGCGGCAGGGGATATTGCAGTTGCACTGAAAGCCTACAAGCTGATCAACATGACCGATGTTGACGGGGTCATGGATGCGGCCAGGACAAAGGTCTACCGGAAACTCTCCATCGATGAGGCAAACAACCTGTTAAAGTCCGGTGCGATCGGACAGGGCATGATCCCCAAGGTAACCTCGGTGATCAATGCTGTCGAAAACGGTGTGTCCTTCGCTCATATTATCAACGGCAATGTCGAGCACAACCTCCTTCTCGAGCTCTTCACCCGTGAAGGTGTCGGGACGATGATCACCTTCAGGTAATTTTTTCCCTTAAACCACCCCATTACACAAGAAAAAAGTCCGATTCCATGAAGAAACAATTGAACATTCTCGCTGCAGCGGGCATTGTCATAGTACTTATCGGAGTCCTGTATTTTTCGGGTTTATTTGGCAACCAACCGGGTAACACAACCCCTATTGGCATTCCTGCCCTCCCCCCGGCCTCAGGTTCTGCAGGAACAGTAACCGCCTATTATTTCTACGGCGATGGTTGTACCCACTGCGCAAACGTTAAACCTCACCTCACTGCGCTTGCTGCAAAATATCCAAACCTCGATCTTAAACAACTGGAGGTGTACCACAACACCACCAACCAGGAGATCCTTTCCCAAGTCCAGCGAACCTATAACCTCACGACGCCGGGTGTCCCGACCCTTGTTATCGGCAACCGTGCACTCGTTGGAGAAAACGAGATCCGGGACAACACCGAACCGATCATCATTGAACAATTGCAGACGGCAGGTCCGGGCACAAATAGTACGCCAAACCTTACCCCCGTTTCCGGGAATGGGGGGTGGCCGGTCACCAGCCCGGCGCGCATGCTCCCGGTTGTGGTAACCGGCGCCCTTATCGACAGTGTGAACCCGTGTGCCTTTGCTGTTCTCATCTTCCTGCTGGTCTCGATAATTACCCTCGAGAGCAGGCGGCGGGTTCTCGCAGTTGGTGGGGCGTATATTGCAGCAGTCTTCCTTTTTTACCTGCTGTCCGGAATCGGGCTCTTTACTATCGTCCAGCAGACCGGTTTTTCATCAGTGCTGTTCCTTGGGGCGGCGGTTCTTGCAATCATTTTGGGGCTGGTGAATGTCATTGATGTAATCCGGAAGAACGAAGGGTTCATCCTCGCCATACCCGAATCCCGGAAAGCAACGGTTGAACGATATATCCGCGACGCATCGCTCCCTGCAGCATTCGTGCTTGGGATTCTTGTCGGAATCTTTGAGCTCCCCTGCACGGGGGGAATCTACCTTGCCATACTTGGGATGATGAGTAAAACCCTCACGTTCAGCGAAGGATTGCCCTACCTCCTGCTGTATAATTTTATTTTCGTCCTCCCGCTGATCGTGATCCTTCTTGTTGTCGCGTTCGGGCTTTCACCGGAGAAGGTACATTCGTGGAGGCTTGAGAACCGGCGAATGCTTCGTCTCGTCATCGGGCTTTCCATGATTGCGATTGGCATCGTGATGCTGTCCGGGTGGCTGTAAAAAAGGGAATCCTGCTTTAAAAGGAGGACTTTTATTTTCAGGGAAGATTTCCCTCACCTGAGCACTCACGCTGCCGTTCCTCGCTCATTGCGATCAGGATTTCAAAGATTCTCTGGACGGTGACCGGGTCGATTTTGTACTCAACTGCACAATTAAAGATCGATTCGAGCACAGCCTTTGTTCTTTCCTCATCGTGGACAGGCAATCCTTTGGTTATCTTGATCTTAGCGATTTTTCCTGCTAGCTCCTGACGATGTGCAATGTGGCGAACAATCTCATGGTCGACCTTGTCGATCTCTTTTCGGATATCCTCGATCCTCATATGCAGTGTATTGATCAAAAGAGAGGTATATAGCTGATGAATGGAAGGTGCAGTACCCAAAGAACTAATGGCAGGGACTTCCATGTAATTGCGGAATTATTATGCTCGAACGGATATCACGGCAGGAACGCCTTGACCTGCTCATTGCATGGGGTGCAATCTCTCTTGCGTTTTCATTGATATTTAGGGATAATTTTGAATTAATTCGGATTTTTCCAGATCCCCTCATCAGATTTATCTTTAGCTTAATGTTCTCCATGGTTACCGTCGGGATTGGGTTTGTTGCCCATGAGATGGCACACAAGTTCACTGCCATGAAGTACGGGTACTGGGCGGAGTTCCGGAAGGACAACACCATGCTCGTTGT
>JAPKXV010000121.1:0-1164 GCA_026394635.1 Methanoregula sp.
GTATCTTTATCAATTCCTCTGTTTTCAGCAGCAACTGTTGGGTCAAGATGGAAATAACCATCATTCTCCTTTTTAACATAGGCGGCATAAAAGATTGCCAGTTCGCGCATGATCGGGTAGGCGTGTTCTTTCAGCCACTTCTCGTCACCCGTATACTCGTACTTCAACCAGAGAAGTTTGACAATCTGCGCCGACTGGTGCATGCTCTGCTCCCATTTCACATGGGTGTGCAGTACAGGAATGGGTGCAATCGGTACATACAGCATACCGTAGAATGCCCCCGGACAGTTATAGACCTGTTTCGCATTGAGCTGTGCGCCGGGGAAAAAAGCTTCAACGATGCTATACCATCTTTTCAGTTCCGGGCAGTCCGGGCGGTTTGCAACGAATAGATCTGTGTGGTTCAGACCGAGATCCGGTTCGTTGAAGTGATTATCGCCGTGCCAGGGCGACCAGTCCTGTTCCATGCGGGCGTAGACAGCATCGCCCTGAAGCTTGTGAGCATCGGGTTTTGTCGAAATACCCTCATTAAACTGCTCTGCGATCATACTTTTATTTTTTTCCTCATCGGAGAATATCATGCGGCTTTCCTCAAATGATTCATACCAATTACCCCACCATTTGCGCTGGTCCGCCAGTAATTGTGAATAGCCCCGCTGAATCGCCCGATCAAGGTTTTTCCGAGCAGTTGCCAGTGGATCATCGGCATCGAGACTTGTGACTAGTGTAACATAGACAGTGAAATCACTTGCTCGATCGGTGGATATCCGTGCGGTTGCAGCAACTCCTTTTGCTTCGCGGAGAGGTTCGTATCGGGGACGCAGTCCCCAAACCTCGTCGATGAGTTTTTTGTCCGCTCCGTACTGTTTCTGCGTCGAGTCGAGCGTTTCATCCCCGCGGTAGGGCCAGGTGCCGAGCCCTTTTTGATTTTCAACTGTCTCCAGTATGACATCCGGGCAGTCCACAACACCCATCATCACATAATAGAAACCCTCAGGCAGCGTGGCGCAGGGCGGCAGGTTCTGCCGGATCCAGAAGAATTTTCCATCCTTGCCCGCAGTCGGCGGTTCGATAGGGCCGTTTTGAGGAAAATCCTTTTTATAGTTATAACCGGGAGCCGGCGCCGCTTCCTCCCGTTCGGGGTAGAATACGTGGTGTCCTACA
>JAPKXV010000121.1:1225-2091 GCA_026394635.1 Methanoregula sp.
AAAGGACTTGCCGAACTCTATCGTATCTTGATGCTTGTAAAGCCTGACAGAAACCGGCTGTGTGAGGTTTACCGTTTTCACTTGCATCACATAAAGGTTTTCCGATCCCATGACGAAGCTATGGAGACTTCCCAGGATTGTGCCCTTGCTGTTTATAAGCGCCGTCTCTATCATCGCATCAGAATAATGCTGTTTTGCTTCAAGTGCCGGTGAGTCCTTGAGGTCGGGAATCATCAGGATAATCTGTCCTACCGGTTTTGGGCATGGAAAATCAAGGGATCCATACGAAAGGTATCCTGTCCCCCTGTTTTGGTTCCCTTCCGGTAATACTTCCGGGTAGTTACCTGCTTTAAAGTCTTCGATCGTAATTATAGGGTCAGGGAAATACCGCCGGTCCCAGACATCAGTTTTTTTGACACTACAGGTGATCTTATCCGGAGGCCCCCAAAAGGACAAGGCAAGTTCAGCGTTGCCCGTCCATAGCCCACCCCCTCCTCCCCATCTGTTACCTTGAGGGTCATTTTCAAAAATTTTACTTGTTTTAATAATTTCTGCTCTCATATCTGCAAATCTGGTTATTTCACTCGTTGACGTCCCGCAGGACACGACCGCGACCGCTATCGCGGCAAACACTGTCACACAAATACGATACCACAGACTCATGACACTCTCCCTTCTCCTATGCAAAGTGATTCTTTAGCCTTCTATATAATTCATATATTTATAATTAACAGATGGTTAGAACGATTATTATCTTTACATTTCCTCCACTATGTGTTATCATGTGTTATATTATAATGCGGTTTCAACTTCCGAGTTCAACACGGTAGGAGATGTTTGATTCGCTTTTTTCAATATATCATGAG
>JAPKXV010000121.1:2223-3658 GCA_026394635.1 Methanoregula sp.
CAATCGATGCGTTCATTAACCAAGCTATCCTGCATTGGGAAACATCCTCTTGCATCAACGCATATATATTATTACGTTCTCTTTCGGTTAGAGTTGGATGTAAAAACACTTCCATTATGCCCTCATTGAGTAGGGGAATGATTTATTGGTGTAAATGCCAACTCACCATCATTATAACCCAATATGTTGCAACTGGGTGTTGAAACCACCATTATATTTCACTATACGAATTCCGGAGGGTATCACATGAAAATCTGCATCGTACTACCGGAGATGAATGAGTCTGTATTGCACTTTATTAATTGTGCAAATGCTGCCCAAGCGTTTTTTAAATTTGAGAGTGTTGAATTACACAGCACAGAAGAAGAAGAAATTTTAAGTATTCGTGATATTACAGCAGACGATATGCCTTCATTAATGGAAAAACTCTATTCCTTAAAGATTTCTTTGGGTTATAAAGATGAAGATTTACTAATGACCTTTTTTGGGGGAAGAATTATTGATGATGCAGGAGGAGATTCATTTTTTTCATGGGGAACAACTTTATTAGAACCGAATCCAGCAGTGGCGATAATCTCTCTTGATTATTTATATCCAAATCGGCATGTATTAGATAATAATGACTCTTCATATGTTGGTAGGTCAATACAATACAATATGTTTGCACCATTAGTTTGGACATATACTGATCTTGAATGTCATTATAAAACTGTAAGTTGTATTATGGATTTTTGTAGTGATACTCATCAGATAAATATTGGATTAAAAAAAGGATTTTACTTTTGTTCTACAAATGACTGCCAACAAAGAATGGAAAAGACTGAGGCAGGAAGAGCAATACTTTCAATTGCAAATTATTTAAATACTTTTCCATATAGAGCATATAGTCAAATGCCAATGATACCTATTTGCTTTAAAACCGGACAAATAAAATGCCCAAATTCTCCATTAATAAATCCAAGACAAGTATTCGTTGGAATGCCTTTTTCGGATGATTATATCGATATATATACACATGCCATTAAACCAGCTTTAATAACACTAGGATATATTCCTTGGCGAGGTGACGATCACCCGGTTCTTATTGATATGATGTGCAAGTTATGCCAAGCAATCCAAGAATCAGAATATGCTATCATTGATCTTTCTGGAATGAACCCAAATGTAATGCTTGAACTCGGAATGTGCTTAGGGCTTGGAAGAAGAGTGTTACTTATTAAGCGCAGAGGAACAGATGTCCCTGTTGACCTTCGCGGAATGGAATATCTAGAATATACAAGTGCCACAAACCTCAACAAACCTTTGAGTGTTCGTTTGCAACAAGTATTCTTGTAATATGTCCTGATGCAACACGGGCGAATCCGTTTGATTCGCTTTTTTTACAATATATCATGAGGCGGCTTGAATGCGAGCGTTTTTCGTGGCCGGTGGTTCA
>JAPKXV010000432.1 GCA_026394635.1 Methanoregula sp.
AATGCGGTTCACGATATCCCATATTTTTCTTTGATATAATTTTTCTGCAATTCCAATATATCATTTAAAAACGTATCGTGGTCTTTATCATGTGAAATAATTTGAGGTGATTGTGCAGCAAAATTGAGAATATACCAACAAACTATGTCATAATTTCGCATTTTTTCAATTTTTTTATCATCACTTAAAAAAATGATCTCCGTTCCTAAAAAATCAATTAATGTCTTCCGATATTTTTCCACTCCTGTTGTGATCTCAATATCATTTGGGTAAAAACGTTGTAAATGTTCCATTAAACATATATTTTGATCTAACACTCGATATATATCGCTAATAATTCCTCCTAATATGAACTTGTTTTTAATATTCCCATCGTGCACTAAATCAAAATACGCAGTCCAAATCTGTTTTTTAAATTTTTCCTGTAAATTAAAAGCAGATTCATTCAAATTTGGATAACGCATTAAAATAAATTGAAGTATCCTCCAATGAAGTTGAGTACTAAATTCATTGTAAAATCCACTTTTCGAACCCAATATTGCGTCTATTTTTTTCAAAAAATCTTTTGCAATCTCTTCTGATGGAACGATCTCCCCTGTGGTTCTCTCCCCAATTTTAAATAAATAAAAATCAAATACGGCAGGATTTATTTCAATTATCGAATCCATAAACTAATCGTAGTAAAATATCAAGCTTTCAATTCAAGAAGTTTCTCAATCGAAATATCAGGAAAAATAGTTCGGGAAATTTACACCCTTGGAGGACGAGAAGAATGCATCAGCACTCTTCGAAATGTGAGGAGTCGTCAGACTCCGAACAGGAGAAGAACTCGTCAGAGTTCTTCGTAGATTTTAACCGCTACCGGCATGATATCCGGGCGTTTGTCGGTCATGATATACACGTAGCCCATCACGTGCACCATATACTCGAGATAGCCCTTTGCAACATTGGACAGCGCATCATTCCGGTTCCCGAGGATCAGGATGTGGAACCACTGGATGATAAGACAGATGCCAGCGATGAGTCCGTATACCCATGCGACAATCCCGATCAGGATCCAGTACAGGATCCGCACGAGCAGTTCCAGCCTGCCCGCATCGTGTTCGTATACAAATAACTGCTTTTTTGCGTCATTGCACATCCGTATCAACTCCGAAGAGTACTGTATAAGCCCACGGTGCATGAACCTGCTGGTGGCAAAGCGGGAGGGTGTGCCCCCGTTCATTTGAGGAACAGAATTCTTTTATACTGCGTTCACCCACCTTTAAAGCGCATTCTTTTACAGGTGCGGGCCCGTGGTCTAGCTGGCTATGACGTCGCCTTGACATGGCGGAGGTCAGGAGTTCGAATCTCCTCGAGCCCATCGTTTATTCCTTTTCACTGTCTAACGCAATTTATAAGCATCCTTGCAACATCCTGGGTGCTATAAACAACGAAAATATTGGACTCTGTTTCGCTATAGATGGCAAACCTTTCTTGTTTCTATGCTTTTTTAAAACCACATAATCTCCAAGGTATCGATGCCACATTTTTTCTGATAATACGTTCAGTATTTGATGAGGATGATCCATGAAGCTGGGAATAATGCTTGAAGAGGAAGAGGATGGCACATATTCGGTGCATTGCCCCGCACTGAAGGGATGCCATTCCCAAGGCACTACAAAGGAAGAGGCACTGAAAAATATTCAGGATGCAATCGAGCTCTATCTCGAAGTATCCCATGACCGGGCCCGGAAGTCATTGGTTAAACAGCCACGAATTACTATGGTTGAGATGGCAATATGACCGATAACCGGCTGGTACCGGTTTCGGGGAAACAGATGGTCAGGGTCTTTCGGAAGATTGGTTATACGGTCGTCCGCCAGAAGGGGAGTCATATCATCATGGAAAAGGGAGAAGACCTTCTTGTTATCCCTAATCATGATCAGGTAGCCAAAGGAACCGAACGGGATTTGATCAGGGATGCAGGCCTGACCGTCCGAGAATTTAACAAGTTGTTAAAGAAATAGTGGCAATCTTCTCATGAACTTCCTCTTCGTAGTCTGCGGTGAAGGGCTCGGGCACGCGTCCCGCTGCATCCACCTCGGGCACTATTTCCAGCAGCAGGGGCACTCCGTCCATTTTGCCTCGTATGGCAAGGCATATGATTTCATCGACCAGCACGGCTGCACCAACCTTCACCGCACGCACCGGGAAGTCTCACTTGAAGGCGAGGACGGGTTCTTCTCCCTGAAAAAAACGCTCTGGTGCTCAAAATGGATCGTTTTTGATATGGTCCGGTCAGCACTCCGGGTGCGGGAGATTATCCGGGAGCACGGCATTGAGTGTGTTGTCTGCGACACCATGTACGGGGGGGTCATTGCCGGCCGGTTTTGTAATGTGCCGGTCGTTTTTATCACCAACCAGAACCACTTTAACGGCCCGAACGGCACGACAAACCCTGTCTGGAAAGCACTCAACTTTATGATACGGCGTTACATCAGGCTCGCCACCCATATCATCATCCCCGATTATCCTCCCCCAGACACGGTCAGCGAATACAACATCATTGTCCCGGCCGGAGAAGAGCAGCGGTACAGCTTCACCGGGCCATTCCTCGAATTGAATCCGGAGGGTTATACCTACGGCCATGAATGCATCTTTGCCAGCTTTGGCGGTGAACCCTACAAGCTGCCCATGTACCAGATGTTACGGTCGATCGCTGACAAAAGAAAGGACCTGACCTTTTATGTGTTTTATACGGGGCAGCACCTCCCGGAATCATCGGATAATTTCATCTCTCATGGTTACGTGCCCAACATCTACGAACATCTGGCACGGGCGCGTGTCGCAATTGTGCATGGCGGGCTTACCACCCTGCACGAGGCGCTGTTGTTTGAAAAACCGGTGCTGGTCATCATGGACCCGAACCACCCGGAACAGCAGAATAATGCAAAAAAGATCGTGGATATGGGTGCAGGAACGTCGATTGACGGGAGAACCGTAACCAGAGAGGTGCTTGAATTGAAGCTTGCTGAAACGATGGCGATCATCCCCAAACCCTTCCGGAAGGAACATGCAGCGATCCACGGAAGGAAGAACGCGTATGGAATAATCACCGGGCTTGTTGAGAACAGATACCCTTAATGCAGATCGGATAGGGAATTCCAAAAAAAGTGATCACTATGCCAGAACCTCAGGAGATCAGGGCGCTTGACGCCGGGAACGCGTTGCATACATGCCCGGCGTGTGGTTATCAATTGGGATTCCACACTTCTTTTGTGAAGACGGATGCAAAAAATGCTTCAGGCCCCGCCCGTTCACCAGACAATTTGTACCGGATAATTCTCATCTGCCCGGAGTGCGGGGCCCGATATGATCCGGGCTGGACAACATCCCTTCACAAATGAACCCGCCTGTTCCCGGCACGGGATCATTATGGCCTCCCTGTCAGAACGAATCCCTGCACGGTACTGAAGGAGATAACCCCATGACAGGCCGGCCCGTGATGGTCGTTCATGGCCCGGAGATCTTTGACTCAGGCGAAGTCAGGTGGCTTATCGGCCGGATCAGGCCCACAAGAACCATCGTCGCGGGCGTGATGGCAAGGACTGCTGCGGAGGAGTCCTGCATTCCCGTGGAGTTCTGGTGTGAGCCCCCGAGTTCTGTCATCCGCAGGATCCCCGGTACGGTCTTTCTTGCAAACCATGGGAAGTCTGCGGAATCCGGGCAGATCTTCGGGGACATCGTCGCATCACGGCTTCCGGGCAGGGGACTTGTTCAGGTTGAATGTTCGAGCAGGACGGTCTTTGTATGGGGCGGCGCTCCCCGGGCGCTCGCATCAGCACTTTCGCACCTCACGGGCTTTACGTTAAAAGAGGCGGTGAGTACCTACCGTATGGTTCCGGGCGAACGGACGATCCGTGGATGTATCCCGGGTGAGCCGGTCTATGTCAATGGCCTGATTATCGGGCGTGCCACGGCTGATACGGTTGTCCTGCGTACCACGGAAAGGTTGGGTATCGAACCGGTGAGCGGCATCATTCCAAAAGTGCACGGCATCGACAAGGTTGTGCGGCAGGGCAACATCGATCTTACCACCGCATGGTGCAAGAGCGGACCGATCCGGTCAGCCCTGCCAAAAGAGGGAGAGCGGGCTGTACGGACCGGCAGGGTAATTGTCATCGATCACTGCGGCCATGAGATCTATCAAAGGGTAAAACCGGACTGCTGCGGGGTACTGTCAATTGGCGATGACACCACGGCTGTCTGCGGGCACATCTGTACCCATCGCGGTATCCCGGTCCTTGGTATTGTTGATGGTGATCGCGATACGATCGTTAGTGAGGCCTTTCCGTCAGGTTCTGTTGTTATGCATACCTTGAGTGAGCGGGACGATGATATCGGCGCAGAACTGGCCCCGATGGCTGGGGAGCACCCGGTCGTCTGGGACGAATGGGTTGAACTTGTTATCAGGACGCTCGGTGATCGGGTGAGGGTGGTTGTGGATACCCGGGTGAAACGCGAACCCGGGTGAAACGCGATGCAGTGCGCTGAGTGCAAGGGAAAAGGGATGTGCGGGCTGCTCCGCTGTCCTATCACGAGCCGGTTCTACGCCCAGCTTGCCGTCAAACCTGCGAGCAGTTACCAGGGCAGCTCCCCGTCTGTTTTTATCGGGAGTTACGGGTATCCCGAAGTGCGGGGAGGCCCGCTGCTCATCGATGATTCCGACAACCCCCCGGATTGGCTCAGACAAGGGCTGGGTATTGATGACATCGTGGGCATCCGCGCCCGTACGATCCGGGGAAGTTCGGGCATACACCATTTCAGCGATAACCTCCAGGAGATTGCGATCTCAAGTGACCCCGTCGACGTTGATGTTGCATTTGAGAGACCGGTCGCATTCTCCCTCACGTTCGACGGGACGGTCGCACCGGTTGGGTTATCAGGACAGGTAAAAGAGATGGAGGTGACCGGCAGCGCCCGCGTTGACCGTGCTGTTGACCGGGTCACCTCGGACTCTGATCTGGGGGAGATCGGAAGAGC
>JAPKXV010000020.1 GCA_026394635.1 Methanoregula sp.
CGCCGAAACGAGCGAGCCGGGCAAAGGCGCGCAGTTCGAGATTACCGTGCCGAAGGGGATGTGGCAGATGAAGGACGTGAATCAGTGATGGCAGAAAAAATCCGTATCCTCTATGTCGATGATGCATCCACCCTTCTCGAACTCGGTAAGATGTTCCTCGAGCAATCCGGAGATTTCACCGTAGCGACCGCAACAAGCGCACCTGAAGCGATCCCGTTGCTTGAACGGGAGCACGTTGATGCCATCGTCTCCGACTACCAGATGCCGGAGATGGACGGTATCGAGTTCCTTGTTCATGTGCGGACACACTTTGGATCGATTCCGTTCATCCTGTTCACCGGCAAAGGACGCGAAGAGGTAGTCATCCAGGCAATCAACAGCGGAGCGGACTTTTATCTCCAGAAAGGGGGAGACCCCAAGTCACAGTTCGCTGAACTGGCACATAAAATCAAAAAAGCAGTTGAAGGAAGGACGGGGGAAGAGCAGCTTAAAAAAAGCCAGATCGAACTCGCTGCTGCGATGGATCTTGCACAGATGGTGAACTGGGAGTTTGATGTTGCACAAGGACTCTTTACCTTCAACGACCGGTTCTACACCCTGTATGGCACAACAGCAGAGCGGGAAGTTCACCCGGATGAACAAGGCATGGTCGCCAATGAAGTGCGAAAGGCAATAGAAACAACTGACCCGAACTATACGTCGCAAATCGAACACCATATTGTCCGCCGGGATGGCGAAATCCGGCATATCGTCGTGCGGTTCGGTATCACGAAAGATGCTCGCGGTATAACGGTCAAAACCTTTGGGGCGAACCAGGATATCACCGATCTCAAGCAGGCGGAAGAAGCGTTAAAAGACAGCGAGGAGCGTTACCGGACAATAATCTCTACCGCTGATGCGGGGATCCTCCTTCAGGATCGTTCCGGAAGGATCCTGACATGGAACAATGTTGCAGAAAAAATATTTGGTATTTCTCAAGAGGAAGCTGTCAAGGATACATCGACAAGCCGTAAATGGCAGACGATACACGAGGACGGGAGAGAATTTCCCGGAACTGACCACCCCTCCATAATTACTCTTAAAACCGGGAAACCGTGTAAGAATATTGTCATGGGGGTGACAAGTGTTGCCGGGCACTTTTCATGGATTAGTATTAATTCGAACCCCCTGTTCAGAGAGAACGATCCGTTGCCTTTTGCGGTTGTTGTTACGTTCGTAGATATCACCGAGCGCAAGGTGGCGGAAGCGGCGCTCCTCAAAGAACGGAATTTCGCTGAAAGCATTATTGGGACTGCGCAGGCAATTATCATTATTCTCGACACTGCGGGGCATATAGTCTATATTAATCCTTATATGGAAGAAATTTCGGGATATATTCTGAAAGAGGTCAAAGGTAAAGAATGGTTTGAGATGTTCCTGCCGCCCGGCACTCAACAAAGAACCCGGGCATTATTCCAGAACGCTATAAGGGAGATCCAGACACGCGGTAATGATGATGTAATCATCACAAAAGACGGGCGCGAACGGGTGATCGAGTGGAACGACACGACGCTCAAGAGCGCTGATGGCAGCATTGAAGGACTGCTTGCCATTGGACAAGACATCACCGACCGGAAGCGTGCGGAAGAGTCGCTCAAAAAGAGCCAAGAACAACTCGCGGAAGCGATGGATCTCGCACATCTGGTGTTGCGGATACACAAAGGCGATTTGTGCTGGCAAACCCAACCGCTCTCCGGGAATTTGGTCTTGCTGGTGCAGAAGAAATCGATATTGAAACCCTCGCAAAGAGCCTGGAAGTACTCCGCCCGGATGGCAGCCTCCGCCCGGTAGATGAGGCTCCGCCATTACGCGCCCTTACCGGAGAAGTGGTGAAAAACCAGGAAGAGATCGTCCGGACTCCTGCGACCGGGGAATTGCGGTACCGGCAGGTCAGTGCCTCCCCTGTTCATGATGAGAACGGCACTATCCTTGGATCAATCTCGGTAGTCCGGGACATTACAGACCAGAAACAGGCAGAAGAGGCGCTCCAGGAAAGTGAAAAAAAGTTCCGGCATGCCTTTGAAGATACGACCATCGGCATGGCGATAACGGCACCGGACGGGCATCTCACACAGGTCAACCGGGCACTGTGTCAGATGTTGGAGTATACCAGTAACGAACTTGTGGGAAAACGGTTTCTGGATATCATCCATCCCGATGATATCACCTTGCAGACCGATTCTGTCAAGGAGATCCTCTCCGGCATGCAGGATGTCATCAACTTTGAGAAGCGGTTCCTCCGTAAGGATGGCGAAGTTATATGGGGGGCAGTTAATTCGATCCTGGTCCACGGTTCCGATGGTTCACCGCTCTATTTCATCACTCATATTCTGGATATCACCGAACGTAAACAGGCTGAACAAAAACTTCGGGAGAACGAAGCAAAGTTCCGGACGCTCTTTGAAGGTGCTGGCGATGCCATCTTCATCATGAACCGCACGGTCTTTTTAGACTGCAACCACGGCACCGAGGTGATATATGGCTGTACCCGGGACCAGATCATCGGGCACTCCCCGGCAGAATTTTCACCGGAGCGCCAGCCCGATGGGAGGCTTTCCACAGAGAAAGCACAAGAGAAGATTGATGCTGCCCTTTCCGGAGAAAACCAGTTTTTTGAATGGGTCCATGCCCGTTATGATCGCACTCCCTTTGATGCCGAAGTGCACCTTAACCGCATCATGATCGAGGGTACGTATTTTTTGCAAGCCATCGTCCGGGACATCACTGAGCGCAAGAAGGCGGTGGAAGCGCTCTGGGAGAGCGAGCAACGGCTCGAGCTCGCTCTGAATGTCTCACAAATGGGAACATGGGACCTTGACCTGGTACATCACACGGCGTGGCGAACACTCCGTCATGACCAGATTTTTGGATATGATTCCCCTGTTGCCTGAATGGACATACGAGATGTTCCTCGACCACGTCCTCCCTCTGGATCGTCTTCTCGTG
>JAPKXV010000351.1 GCA_026394635.1 Methanoregula sp.
GCAGCTCTGGATCTTTACACCTCTGCAAAGACCGGGCAAATGCTAAAATCCGCTGAAACGGAACCCCCTGCATAATTTTTTCAAAAAATCATTTCTGCCGTTTCTGTGTTGCCGGCCGTCCGCAGGAGAATCGCTCCCCCTGCGTGATTGCCCTGACGAGCGCTTCTGCAGCCTCAAGGTCTCCTGCCTCGGCACTCGCACGTATGGCAAAGGTTGCATCGGTCAGCAGTTTCTTTGAGAGGACGTGAGTGAGGTCATCGATCACCTCTGCGGTCCGCGCATCGGAACTCCCGAGTCGCGCAACTGCCTTGTCCCTTTCCCGGGTCCGGACCGCTTTTGCCCACGTGTGGAGTGCCGCAAGGATATCGTCAGCGGTTTTCCGGTTCAGCTGGCGGAGGAAGATGATGAGTTCATCTTCGATGAACTCCCGCGCCCGTTCAGCCTCTGCTTTCCGGTTGGTCATGGTCTGCTCGTTAATGACCCGCAGGTTGTCAATCGAGAAGAGCCGCACGCCGTCAATTCCCTCCGCCCCCTTCTCGACATCCCTTGGCTGGGCAATGTCGATGAGGATGAGCGGGCGGGGATGCCCCTCGACCGGCCAGCACCGCTCCTTCATGGCCTCTTTGAGATCTTTAGCGTGGATAACGGGGTGGGGCGCAGAAGTGCAGGAGATGACCACATCGGAAAGCGTGATGTAATGATAGAGTTCGCGGAACCGGACTGCCTTTCCTCCGATCTTTTCGGCAAGGATTTTTGCCCGGCCGAATGTCCGGTTCGCCACATACATTGCCGTGAGGTGTTTTGCCCCGAGTGCCTGGGCCACGAGCAGCCCCATCTCGCCGCTGCCGACCACTAAAATATGTTTCCCCTCGAGGCTCCCGATCTGGGATTCGGCCAGCAGGACCGCTGCCGATCCGACGGAAACGGCCCCGCGGTTGATCTCGGTGCGTTTGCGGACTTCAATGCCAACGTGCACCGCTTTGTTGATGCAGAGTTCAAGGAGGCTGCTGATGGTCTTTGCCTCCTGTGCATCGGCGAGCATCTTTTTTAACTGCCCGATGATCTGGTCCTCGCCGACGATCATCGAGTCTATACCGGATGCAAGCAGCAGGAGGTGCCGGATCGCTTCGATCCCTTCAAGGGCAAAGAACCCGTGCCGGTCGTGCTCCTCTAAAAAATCCGAGAGCGCTGCCGCATCGCCCTGGACGATCACTTCCACGCGGTTGCAGGTCTGGAGGAGGGCAACTCCCTTGAACCGGTCTGCGGCCATGGAAAGAAAACCGGGCTCATCTGAAAACCGGAATTCCTCAAGGGCCGTCACATTTGCGGTATGGTGGCTGATCCCGGCCACGGCAATTGTCGCCTTCCCAAAGTCATTCATGGAGGTATCTCCGGCTCACGAGCTGTTCAGCCTCTTTGTGCGATCGTGAAAGTGCGTCCCACACATCCTGATCCTCCAGCACTTTTTTGAGGATCTCACTGCGCCTTGCCGGGGATGGTTCCGTTTTTTTAAGTCTCTTGCGGAGCTCTTCCTGCACTGCGATCATCGCATCCATACCGGAGAACCTCGTTTCAAGGTGTTCCCTGATGAACCGGCTGACCGCAGGGCTCTTCCCGCCGGATGATGAGGTCTCCGGGCTCTCCGTTGGCATTGTTGAACAATATTTTCCTGCGCCTGCAGATCCTGCCGATCCTGTTGTTCTGGGCGCTGTCGGGGAGCGCGGCAATGCAGATATCGGCACCCTTCACCATTTCCTGGAGTTCTTTATCAGAAACATCTGCCAGATCAATGGTCACGCGGTTCACCGGAAGAGCGGCGATCTTTTTTGAAAATGACCTGCTGAAGACAGTCACATCTGCTTCGCCTGAAAAATATGCTGCCTTGCGGCCGGCAACCTCGCCCCCTCCAAAGATCACGACGTGTTTTGCCCTGAGATCGACAAAGAGAGGGATCATCAGGTACTTAGATTCGCAATTGCGTTACTTTAAGGTGTTGGATTATTTGCCGGTAAAATCTTCCGGAAAAGTCCGCAGGCAAAATCTATTGGAAATATCTACCGGGACAATTCCCCGGGACATTCCGCCGGAAAAATTTACCAGAGAAGAACCGGGACGCCAACCCGGACGCTAACTGGAATGCCAACCGGGATGCCGCGGGCCGATCCATTGACAACCGGCCGGTTTTTACCTCGTTTTCAGTCAAACCGTGGGTGCTTTATTTCCGGATTACGATATACTTTTATTCTTTGGATTCCCACCAATAAAAGCGCAAAAGCGTATCCTGCGCCGATAGTGTAGTGGTTATCACTAGGCGTTGCCAACGCCTAAACCCGGGTTCAAGTCCCGGTCGGCGCATTCTGTTTTGAGGTTTGAGGCGGTTACTTCTTTTTGCATAAGTCAAATTCTTTATTCATCTTTAAGTATTGAAACGAAAACCTGCGACCATTAATTTCTTTGCTCGCAAGACTCATTACAATCCCAGTTGTTTTCATTGCAACGTTTTATCGCTTCACGATTCTGATGAACACAACGATAGCCTTTTTTTATAAATTTTTTCCCATTAGGTTTTAAAATATAAGC
>JAPKXV010000100.1:0-767 GCA_026394635.1 Methanoregula sp.
TCTACAGACCTCTCGAAATTCATTCATTATATTATCAGCAAGCTCCGGATCATGAACATCGCGGGGATACTTCTTGCGGTTGAGAAAGGGCTCGACCCGGTGCTCCTCACCCAGCTCACAACGTTCGCCGATGATTTGGTCGAGTTCCCAGAAGAAAAGGCAGGATAAGGTTACCTACCAGTTCTGATATACTCCGGTAAGAAGAATGGCGTTTTTTCGTTAGCCGGTGAACCGGTATGCCCCTTTCGGTACGGTAATCTCAAACCGGGCTCCTTTGCCCGGCGTGCCGTTCTCCGTAATCGTGATGGCAGTGATCGCAAGAATCTCCCGTGAGAGGAATAAACCGAGCCCGGTATTCTTCCCGAACCCCTTAGTGAAGAGCCGCTTTTTGTCCTCTGCGGATATCCCCACACCGTCGTCTTCGCAGACTATCACAAGGCTCATGTCAGATTCCTGCGATGAGAACCGGATGGTCTTCATGTCCACCCCCGCGTATTTGAGGGCATTGTCAATCAGGTTGTAGAAGACCTTCTCAAAGAGCCAGTCAGCGAAAACTTCCGGATTTTTTGGGTCTACTTCAACATGAACATCCCGCATCGGCAGACCAGAAAGAGCCCTATTAATATTTGCATTTATGTTCTGCCATTCAGGTGCAGCGGCACCCAGATCCTGGTAGTCCTTCGTGAACAGGATCTGGTGCTCGATGGTATCCGCTGCCTTTTTCTCTTTTTTCATGTACTCGGTGAGGGTTGTCGGATCGTCAATAA
>JAPKXV010000100.1:827-4166 GCA_026394635.1 Methanoregula sp.
TAGCTGGTTGAGGATATCGTGCCGGGTTATGCTGGAGAGCAGGTTTAATCGCTTGTTTGCCTGCCGGAGCGCTTCCTCCGCCCGCTTGCGCCTGGTGATATCCCGGCACGCGCCATAGAGACGGTGATTTCCCGGTTCCTTCAGATCCGTGACGCAGTGTGTATATGATGACAGCCAAATGATGCCACCATCTTTTCTCCGGATACGGAGTTCGCACCGGGCAAATTCTCCCGGCAAAAGTCCTGTCACATTCTTTTCAAACACCGGGATATCCTCATCAATGACAAGGAACTTCCAGCAGGTCATTTTTCTGATTTCGTCGCTCGTATATCCGGTGATCGGTTCGGGTGTTCCGGTTATCCAGTCTATCGTAAATCCTCCGCCCGAGGTCTTCGTGCATGAGTATGCAAAGTCTGGTATCAGTTCACTGATATACCTGAACTTCTCCTCACTCTCCCGCAGTGCGTCCTCCGCCTTTTTCTGTTCGGAAATATCCCGGACATATTCAATGACTCCGGTAACCTTCCCGGTTTTCCCGTCACGGATGGGAAATACGAACAGATCCTGCCACCCGACCACTGCTCCTCCCGCACCCCCCTGCGGGACGATAAGATGGTTTGGTTCTCCGGTTTTGAGCGATTCAAGTGTCGGGCAAGGATTACAAGGTTGATTGGCTCCATAATACGCATCATAGCATTTCTTCCCGATAAGTGGCATAGCATGGGCATACCACGTCTCCATCGCCTTGTTAACAAGAATAATATTGCAATCAGTGTCAAGAACACTGATACCGTCCTGAATTGAATCAATGATGCTTTTTAAGAATACCGTTGCATGCTGTAACTCTGCATCCATTCGTTTGCGCTCGGTGATATCATCAAACACCGCAACAAAATACTCCTTTGCCGGAGAATAAACCGAGATGAACAGCCATTTTTCTATGGGTTTAAAATAAACTTCGAACGATTCCGATACACCGGTCAAGGAAACCCTGCCATAAATCTCAAACAATTCCGGGAAAGCTTCCCTTATACCCGGATACACTTCAGTAACCCGTTTCATAGTGATGGTTTTTGTGTTGGTAATCCGGTCAAATGCCGGGTTGACATTGAGATAGATGAAGTCCTCGGGATGACCTTCGCGGTCGTAGATCATCCGGCAATAGGCAAACCCCTCCATCATATTGTTAAAGAGCGTGCGGTACTTCTCTTCACTCTCTTTGAGTGCATCTTCTGCTTTCTTCAGGTCGGTGATATCCCGCACTACCGATATTGATCCAATGATGGTGCCTTTATCATCATGAACGGGTGCGGCGCTGACCTGCCGGTACCGCAACTCCCCGGTCGCAGGGGTCCGGACAATCTCCTCCTGGAACCGCACAACCTCTCCGGCAAGAGCACGCAATGGCGGAGCCTCTTCAACCGGGCGGGGGGTGCCATCCGGTCTGAGAACCTCAAGGCTCGTTGCAAGGGTTTCGACATTGGTTTCGTTGGCACCATCAAGACAGAATTCCTGCCGGGCAGTCGGGTTTGCCAACGTGAATTGCCCTTTTGTGTCAGAAAACCAGACCTCATCGGACATGCTGTTGATCAGGGAGGCCAGTCGTTCGCGCTCATGAGAAACATTCGCGAGCAATGTCTGGATCTCCAACTCTGTTTGTTTACGGTCGGTGATGTCCTGGTTTGCCCCGTGGGTTTTGACCGTCCTGCCTTCTGCATCTTTCGTGATGCTGAACCGCACGATAATATGCCGGACCTCACCATCCCTGCGGACAATCCGGTGTTCGATCTGTCGAGTATAATTCGGGTCATCATTGGCAACCACACCCGCATCATCCGGGTGAACGAATTCCCGTGTGTATACTTCCGCCGACATCTGGTACCCGCCCTCCCGCTCTGCCGTTGTGCCATACAAGGCGTAGAACCGGTCGTTGAAGGTGAAAATGCCTGATGCAACATCAAACTCCCAATTCACAATATGTGCGAGATCCATCGCTTCCGCGAGTTGGATCTGGCTCTCAATGAGCGCCTGCTCCGCTACTTTGCGTTCGGTGACATCGTTGTAGATGGCAACAATTTCTCCCGTCTGGAGCCGGTACACCCAGTTCTCCCGCCATGTACCCGGGTCACGGGCATCGCGGTAGATTGCCGAAGGAAAATATTCGGGCTTTCCCGTCCTCCATACCCGCTTGAAGACAGAAAATATGCCGAACTTGTTTACACTTGGGAATACCTCAGTGACACGCCTGCCGATGACTTCCTCCTTTTTTACATGTTCAATGGCTTCCGCTGTAGCGTTGAAGTC
This sequence comes from Methanoregula sp., assembly GCA_026394635.1. Taxonomy (GTDB): domain Archaea; phylum Halobacteriota; class Methanomicrobia; order Methanomicrobiales; family Methanospirillaceae; genus MVRE01. Next base: position 3,132 of record JAPKXV010000100.1, read on the forward strand.
CCTGAATACAAAGTCCTCTCCCTCATCAACCGCTTCATAGATCGCAACACCACTCGGCATCTTGGAGAAGAGCTGCCGGAACTTCCCTTCGCTCTCATGCAGCGCCTCTTCCGCTCTCTTCCGTTCATCGATGAACCGGGTGGTGATAACAATACCGTCAACTCCGGGCACCCCGATAAGGTTCTTCCCGACGGATTCTACCCATACATACGACCCGTCTGCTTTCCGGATCCGGAACTCGGTCGGCACACCGGTGTTGGTTTTTGCATATACCTCTGATAACTCCTGTTTCACGACTGCAAGATCATCGGGATGGATGAACTCGGATGGATGCCTGCCAAGGGTATAACCGGGAGGGTACCCAAGCTCCCTGCCCGATGCTGCCGTGTCAAAGGTAATCCGTCCCTCACGGTCAAGGATCCGAATAATGTCGGATGCGTTTTCAATCAGCGCACGGAATCGCACTTCGCCCTCATAGAGCGCCCTTTCATCACTCTGGTGTTCTACTGCCCGTTTGATCTTGTGCGCCAGTTCCGCGAACTGCGCCTTGGGCTCGCCACCTTTCTGGAGATAGAAGTCCGCTCCGCTGTTCAGGGCTTCGATCACCACCTCTTCCCGACCTTTTCCGGTAAAGATGATGAAGGGTGTTTTATCTCCCCGTGATCGGACAACTTTCAAGAACTCGATGCCGTCCATCTCCGGCATCTGGTAGTCAGAGACGATTGCATCAAACCCTTTAAGCTCAAGTAACCGGAGCGCTTCGGGTGCGCCTGTTGACGTTGTTACGATGAAATTCCCGGAACGTTCGAGGAATACCTTACCGAGATCAAGGAGGTATTGTTCGTCATCGACATAGAGGACCCGGATTTTTTCTGTCATCACACATCCGCTCCTTTCATCCGCCACATCCCTTTCGGTACGGTGATCTCGAACCGGGCTCCCTTGCCCGGTACACCGGTTTCAGCAATTGTCATACCGGAAAGAACAAGACATTCACGGACAAAGAACAACCCAAAGCGGATGTTTTCACCGACG
>JAPKXV010000386.1 GCA_026394635.1 Methanoregula sp.
ATGGGGAGTTTGTCCGTCATATATCAATGGCGACAAAGGTTTCTTTCGCACCATGGCGATGATAGAGCGGGATACCATCGCGGGCAAGTGCGCTCAGGTGCAGTTCGATGGCTTCAGCAATATTTTTCTTCGCCTCTTTTTCGGTTTTTCCCTGTGAGACGCAGCCCGGGAGTGCCGGTACGGTAACGATGTACCAGCCATCTTCATCTTTTTCAATGGCAATTTTGAAATCCATAACCACTCCCCTATTCTTATACAGATATTGGGTTCCGGTATTTAAGAGGGTTTATTCCGTGTCTGGACGATTCTCCCTTCTGTGTCACGACAATTGTGTACGCACTGAGTGCACTATTTTTCTTTGACCCTGTTCTTCATCGGTGAGGAGTCGGGGAGGTTCGAAAAGGCGTTTGCTGAGATTGGGCCGGTGTGAGTGATGCCGGGAGTGCCCCAATAGTGCCCCTTCAATGCCCCTTTATCCCGTTTCGTTGATCGTTTATTCCGGTTTTTTATTCACCATATATTCGCCATTTTCGCCGCGTATTCTCCAGATATCCCCCACTCACATCAATCAGGCTTCAGTCAATGCACCGGTATCAGAAATTATGGCCGGACAATTGGATTCCTTTACTCAATCAGCCGAAGCACATCATCGATGGCACGTTGTGCAGAATCCCGATCCATACCCCCATACATCTGGAGTGCATCCCTGTCATCGGGAATTATGGTGAGAATCTCTAAGAGGAACGCATACTTGCGTATCATATCGCCAAAGAACATGAAGTCGAGATCCGTTCCCCCGTTTGCTGGATCGATCAGGGATAAAATATCCGCCCGGTCTTTCCTGAGCTTGCCGTTCTCCCAGTCTTCATTGTGCGAGGTATGTTCCTGTATCCGGTAAGCCCTGTCCCAGGCAGCTTTCAGTTTCAGGAGCAGCAGGAGTGAGCGTTCAGGAACGGTGACAAAAAAACCCGGTGAAATTTCCTTACGAACGGTCCTCCCGTTCAGGAGTTTCAATGGGCAGGTATCCTTGCGGCCTTCGAAACTATTCCTGTGATTACGGGGTATGAAATCGATGATAACCTCTCCGTTGAGAGGGATGATCTTTGCAACACTGTTCCTGAACGGNNAAGAGGGATGATCTTTGCAACACTGTTCCTGAACGGTGGATTGCGTCGTTTGATAAAATTCCGTTGTGTTTCCAGGTGCCGAATGAGATGTTGTCGCGTTCCGGCATTGGTCACCAGATCAATATCGATAGATCCGTACCACGGGTTATAACAGTAAACCGCCCATCCCCCAATCAGGACTGTAATCGGATCCTCCGGGCTTTCCCGTTCATGAACCCAATGGAATAGTTCTGCAAGCTCAAAGAGCGAGGCTTCAATGACGGACCGGGAAACCTCATACGTTGCCATAGTTCTCCACAAGTTTCAGGGTGAGATCACGGCCACTGTACCCCAGTCCTGCCAGATCAAGAAGAGCCTGCGCGGGGGATACCAGCCGGATCTCTTCGGTTATCCGCGTGTCAGAAAACACGTCCCGGTCCGGCTTGTATACCCGGATCTTTATTCCCGGTTTGTCCGCTGCATCAAAGGATGTAAGAAACGGATCGAGGTGGTCTTTGGGAATGTAGACATACACGGTATCATGACGGAACCCGTATTTTGTATATATTCCCCCTGCCGTAAAACCCGTAAAAGCACAGTCGGTATCCTGCTTGTCGCACATCCTCGTGATTGTCCGGGCTGCTGACAGTGCATCGCTATCGGGAAGCACAACCTCGTTATAATATAATTTTTCAAAGGGGCGCTCCCATGCGATACCATTCAGCAGTTTTGGTACATCGTGAAGTTTTACATAATTGTTTACTTCGATGACAATCCCTTTTGCAATCAGGCTCTGCACCGTTGCATGAGTCCACCCATACGAGACATTTGTTTTTTTGGCAAGATGCCGGATGGAGCACTCTTTCTCAGTGAGGAGGGCGATGACAATTTTCCATGATTTTGCAGAACTGACCTTTTCAATACGGCGCACATCAGACTTTTCACTTTCCTTAAAATGTGTCCGGTAGGGTAATGCTATTATCCGGATATCGCAGGCATGGGCAATTTTTTCTGCATCGGGGGAGATGAGCTTGCTTGCAATAACAAATTCAGCATTCCGGTTCCGGGATCCTGTGGTAAGGAGTATCTTTTTAATGGCCAACTGGCGTCCTATCTTTTCAATCGTTAACCGGGAGGTAATTTCAATGATATATTTTTTTGAAAAATCTTCGATCACCAGATCAGCCTTAAACGGAAATTCCTCCGAGATCAGGACTTCCCGGGTAATTGTTGCGCTATCGCTGATATCCAGTTCGCGCTTTATATGATCCAATATCGAATTGCCTTCGCCGTTAATCATGCGGTTACTATATCTCTATATTGCGATACCATAATAAAGTTATCAGTGATAATTGGTTTTC
>JAPKXV010000148.1:0-1780 GCA_026394635.1 Methanoregula sp.
TGGGGCCGTTGATGTAAACCGGCGATCCATTTTTTTTCAAACGGTTGTGCGTAACTCCTATCTCAGTGGGGATCACATTGTGGTTCCAGGGAATATGCACAATCGGTTCAAGTAGGTTGCATACAATTTGACCCACAGATTGTGGGACAATTGGGGATGTGCCGGGATATACTCGATAGGGGGCTCACATCCAGTAGATACCTGCCCGGGAAAAACTCTCGATTCCGGGAAATCTGGTTATTTATCAAAAAAAGTCGTGAAGATTTTGACGTTTTGATGCAAGCCTTCGGCGGGAATATATACATCAGGTTAAAGTCTATTGGCAAAGTATTTAAAGAAACACAGCAATTTTGATATATGGCAGCTACCAGCACCATACAGGTTTCACGGTTCAAACCGTCCGACAGCACCTTTATCCGGTATTCCGGCAACGTGGTATCAAACGCACTCCAAGAGAACAGGATCACTGAAGACGATTCCCATCTTATCCAGGAATTTGTATCAGAGATCAGCGCAACTCGGAACATATGCACTGGCAGGGCATACAAGATCACGTACTCTTTAACCACCATCAGGGACTTCGTGGGTCCATTCAGGCAGAACACAATCGCTGATATTTTTACCGGCATTGATCGATTACGAACAGCAACAAACCCTGACGGTACACCCCGGTATAAGCAAAACTCCATCGGGGACCTGATCCGGTTCTTGAAACGGTTCTATCTTTGGATGGCAGAGAACCACTATACAACCATCGAAGAGAAAAAGCTAAATAAGATTCATCCTCCCGGATATGACACTGAGACCAAGACCCCGGAGATGCTCCTTTCAGAAGAAGAAGTCAAGGCAATGATAGAAGCCTGCATGAACAGCCGGGACCGCGCCATTATCAGCACACTCTATGAGGGAGGGCTCCGGATCGGAGAGATTGCCTCCCTCCGGTGGAAAGATGTAACCTTCACTGATTGGAACGCAACGATAACCACATCGTTTAAGACGGGAAAAACCAGGAATATTCCGTTAGTCATGGCAAAGTCATATCTCGCAGTATGGCGGAACGATTACCCGTTACCCGTCACTGCCGATTCCTTCGTATTCCTGACAAACCAGAAGGCACCTCTTGCTTATGGTGGAGTGGCGAAACAACTCCGTGTTGTCGCCGGCAGGGCGGGCATAACAAAACATATCACTCCGCATATCTTCAGGCACTCCAGGGCAACCCATATGATCCGGCAGGGATACGGGGAAAGCATTGTCAAGAAACTACTTTGGGGAAACCTCAATTCCGAAATGTTCTCAGTATACCTGCATCTGGTTGATAGCGATGTTGAACGGGTGATCGCTGAGAAGGCAGGAGTGGCACCGAAAGAAGAACTCTCCCGGTCAAAGGCACTGGAGCCCCGGCAGTGTCCCCGGTGCTACACGGTCAACGGTCCCACCCTGTCTTTCTGTGGTAACTGTGGACTTGAGCTTACGGAAGAAGCGATGGATAAGGTCAAGCAGGCAAAGCAACAGGCAGAACTCTTACCAGAGTATGCCGCACTTTTGGATAAGTTCAAAACGGAGTTGATCGCGATGCAGCAAGCGAAAGGATCAGCCTGAATCTTTCTTTTTCCTTTTTTGTCCAATCATCCGACCGATTTTTTCTGCATGTGGACGTACACGTTTCCGCGATATTCCTTCGTTTCGGTGTGAATAACTTTCCGCACCATGCACACGCTCTTGGTAAGGGTTTTTCTTTTTCTTTATCTTTGCAGTCAGGGCATTTTTTTTGTTTCCT
>JAPKXV010000148.1:1801-2903 GCA_026394635.1 Methanoregula sp.
TATTTTCAAGCCATCGATGTTTTGAAAGGGGCCTTGAACAAAATAGAATTGTTTGCCACACTTTGGACAGGTTCGTATAAGAGGGCCGATGAGAAGTTTTGATTTTGGAGGTCCACTTCCTCCCGCAATGCTGTTGCTATGACCTTTTAAAAGGAGAGGTGCACGACTGCCAGGGTTGAGCGTTTTATCCCAATTTTTAAACTCTTTAATCCGTTCCTTCTCATGTTTTGTTAATGGACCAGAGCGCGGCGTCAATTTCACAATCCCACACTTATTCAGGACTTTATTATTACGCTTTTATTCGGGTAATATATAACAGTATCCCATATCATCTGTTCTTCATGCCAAGAGTCAGAAAAAACGACATTATCTACGCTCAAACCTGCGTACAGATTCCGGAAACCCTCCGCGATGCAGCACGCGATCGGGGGATCGGGCTCTCCAGCACGCTCACAGATGCACTTGAAAAGAAAATCAAAGAGGGAAACGCCGGGAGGCATGCAGCTACCAGACCGAAGCCCCCGGCATCCCCATCCAGCACTGACAAGCAGGTGGACGTATGACTTCTCTTTCTGCATCCTCATCAAACTTGCCTCAGCCCCGGATTATCCCGAACTTTACCATAGACCGGGAGACTCTGGAGCACCTGAAGCAGACCAGCCCGATGCATTACTTGTCAGCACTCGCAGCTCTCAAAGATGGTCGATGGCATTTGATCGGTGACTTTGTGGAGTGATCCTCATGCGAGGACCTCTCCCGGCTGGAACCATCCCTCCACGACCCCCAGTGCCAACGGTCCGGGGGAATACGGCATGAGCGGCGCCTTATGTATCGACTGCATCCACTGCCATCTCCGACTCTGCGAGAAGTTCAACCAGGAACTACCTTTCTGCGAGCATCCTGATGGCGGGAGATACATCTGCATCCCTCCGGGACATGAGGCTCCGGTGTGGTGCCCGGAAATGGCGGTTCTGGAATGGACATTCCTATGAAGCCATCAGCAACCAGGGCAAACCCATACGCAGGGATGCACCGGGGACAACTGAAAGATATCCTCCAGGCAGCACGGGCAAAAGGTGAAGATCCAGAGAGCCATCACGAA
>JAPKXV010000370.1 GCA_026394635.1 Methanoregula sp.
CCCGGGGATATGCCCGTTGCCACCGTATTCCAGGTCGCGCAACAAACGGGGAAGCGTATGCTCCCCTTCCCCAACCACCACATAATCGGCAACCCGGACAGCCGAACGGTAGCAGGCAGTTGCATGCGGACCCCCGGCAATCGTGACACAACCCGCATTCGCAATTTCATTACGGTATAACGGTTCATTGATGGAATTTAAGGAATAACAGGTCACATCACCAGTCGGCGCATCGACAGGGTGCAACACCCAGCCTTCTTCTTCACATGCAGCATATAACACCGCGTAGGTGTTCCGTGCTGCATGGATCCGACGCCAGTTTACCCGCATAATCAATACTGCCGTCTTGTTGCCAGTGAAATCTCAAAAAGAGCAGGGAGGTGAGAGGCAGATAGCTTTGTCATCCTCCGGATATGATGTATCGGTTTTCTGCAAGGGAGTGATGCGGTTATCCCCTTCATTGGCTTCATTAGTCACGGGTCCGGTACAGGCTGAGTTTATCAACAATCTTGTATCTCTCACCACTTTTCAGGGTAACCCACACCTCGACCCGGTCCGGCTGCCCGGTCAGAGATCCTGAACCGCGTGTCCCCTCAAGTTCGATCGTATCGCCTTTTTTCGTACCGAGAGTTGCAACCTGGGTAGTGCCATCAGTACGGGTCAGCTTTACATCGATCAGCTTCACGTTAACCTGCCCCATCCCGCCTTGGAAGATAACGGGAATGACACCGAGATAATCCTTTTCACCAACATCAACAGTCACGACAGTGTACTCCGGAAGCGTGTCAGTTGGCGAAGTGACAAGACTTCCACTAGTCGCACGTGGAGATCTCTGTGCCCGTGCAGCCGGCAAAGGCGATCATGGCACAGAAGATGAAAAGAATTGAACTAATGGTCGTGCACTCCATACCAGACAATACGAGTGAGTGTTATATCATATTTTTGATCAGCATACTGGTTCAGTCTCGATCGAGTTGGCTTGTAGAAAAGGCGTACGGAAAATATCGCAAAACCTAACCTGATGCTCATTTTACAGAGCATGATTGAGGGCGAGTCAAGAAAGAGGTATTGTCATTTCAATCCGGGATGGGTAGGAGCAAAAACGTATTCTTATCCGGGTTACCAATAAGGATGCCCAATGCCGGATCAACCCTCAGCCAGATCCCCATCATATACCATCTCACCCGTGTCCCCATCAACCTGCACACAAACACCACTCTTCATCCGGGAGAGCGGGACTTCGATCCGGTCAATCATCGGGATGTTGCCCATGATTGCACCGGTTGCAATGATCGCTTCCGCCTCGGTGTTTACGATGGCGGCAGGCGCATGACCGTTGCAGCTTAATGCATACAATACATATGACCCGACAGTCGACCCTTTGCCGTACGGGAATGCAAGAACTTTGTTCGCCATGCACTCGCCCTGCAGCGGGTGCCCTTTTTCAACGATAATACCGGTATTGGGATCCACACCCGATAGAAATGAGATCGGTACAGGGCTGACAAGCAACATTCCCTTTCCCGAACCCCGTGATATGCTGCGCCC
>JAPKXV010000275.1 GCA_026394635.1 Methanoregula sp.
CCGGAACTGCGGAGAGAACATTGAGATCGTGAGGCATGTCACCTGAACAGACCGGCAGGACACGATTTGTCGCTGACCGTATGCTGGGTACCCTGTGCCGGTATCTCCGGTTCATGGGATATGACATCATCAGTGCAAACTCCTTATCACCGGGTAATTCATCGGAAGATACACTCCTAATCCGGATCGCACATGACGAGGGGCGCGTGCTCCTGACCCGGGACCGGGATCTGGCATCCCGTGCAGGACCAGCAGGGATCCTGATAACCTCTGATGATGTGATCGGGCAGGTAACCCAGCTCCGGGATGCGGCGCGCATCGATCCGGAAATACGGATGACCCGGTGTTCCCTGTGCAACACCCCGCTGCGGGAAGCTTCTCCTGTTGAGATCGCACACGCGGATTACGCCCCAAAAGACAACACAGGGTTTGCATTTTTCTTCTGCCCACACTGCGACAAATTATACTGGAATGGCTCCCACGGGAAGAATCTCACTGACAGGATATCGCGGCACCTGGGTTAGTCCGGGACAACAACGAGGAAATGACGGGCATGGTATCATGGTTATCACCCCTGTACCGGGTATCTTTTTAAAGATCATTTCGAAAGGTTCATTGATCCTGCATTCCCAGTCAGAATGAAAGGGCAGGCAGCGATCCTGTCATGCTATGGATGAGATGATTACAGGACTGAAGAGACCATGATCGACCAACTGTTATCGGGAAATGTAAAATTCAGGGAAACAACCTTCAAACAGAACCATGAACGCTACTCCGAGCTTGCGAAAGGCCAGAAACCATCCGTCCTCTGGATCGGATGTTCTGATTCGAGGATCCAGACGGGGCATATCACCAATGCGGCCCCGGGCGTCCTGTTTATCCAGCGCAACATTGGGAATGTGGCGCCGGTGTATGACTGGAATTTTGCCACTGTCCTCGAATATGCGCTCAAACACCTCAAAGTCCAGCACATCGTCATCTGCGGGCATTCAGACTGCGGTGCAATTAAAGCACTCGACAAGGATCTGGACGACCACTACATCCCGCTCTGGCTGAACAATGCCACGGAAGCAAAGCAGCGGGTGGATGCAAAGATTAAAAAACCGGTTACCCCTGCAGAAGCAAAGGAACGGTCAACGATGATCGAGCAGGAGAATGTCCGGCTCCAGATTGAGCACCTGAAGAAGTATCCGCTGGTCAAAACGGCACTGGCAAAAAAGGAGATCACGGTGCACGGGCTCTATTACGATCTGGAGACCGGCGCGCTCTCAAAAATTGTATAACTTCACAGGACTTTTTCAATCTCTTTTTTTATCCGGTCCAGCGCAATCCGGCCGATGGGTGTCACCCTGCCGTTGACAATGACCATAGGGAGTGCCGGATGGTGCGTCTCGATAATTGCCCTCACATTGGGAGGTGTACCGTTGTCAAGGAGCGTGAGTTTTATGGATATTTTGGTGCCGTACTCCCCCATGAGCACTTTTTTCAAATTATCGAATGCCGCAGTCAGTTTCCCGGTGGGGTAACAGTCAACAAGCCCGCAGGTGCGCTCTTCGTTGCAGGGAAACGGAGAGCAGTCGGCATGTTCAAAGCCGACAATCTCGATAGGGACTGAATCTGGCATACCCTTTAGGTTGGTGCAGACGGTATTTGAGGGTTGGGAACCCTGCAATATTGTACAGGATTAATGGAAAATTTAAGAAAAAACGGGGTTTTAGATAAAACGCTCGAACCTGTCCTTTGGCACCTTGCAGATCGGACAGATGCCGGGAGGTTGTTCGCGGGCGCAGAGATACCCGCAGACCTTGCATCGCCAGACCGGCAGCGGCAGTGCCGCAAACGGAATTGCCCCGTCGGGCTTTGCTGGCGGCTGCAGTTTTTTCCGGTCCGCTCGCGAGGGGCGGCGCTCGGGAATGGGAGTGAGTTTTTGTGAACCGTTCCGGACTGCGTCGCTCACATATAATGCGCAATAGCATGCACCAGATTCATCGAGGTCGGGATCCCGGTAATCGCAGGGGCAGATAATATCAAGGTCCTCCTCTTTTTTCCCGGAGGCAAGGCGGCAGGGGCATGCCCGGTAGCCGTACCGTTGTTCGTTTTTAAGCAGCCCGCGGACAAGGTTTTTCGTAAAATCCACGTCCGGGTTCAGCCGGTAACCTCCGTCTTCAGCCTCTTTTTTTAAAGCGGAATGTGTTGCATCAACAATGGAGTCGGGAGTGACAGGGAGCGTCATGTTCCAAATTCCTCCCGGATCTGGCTCTCCTGGTACCCGATAATGCACCGCGCGTTGCTGATAACGAGCGTGGGAAAGGAACCCCGTGGGTTCCATCGCTCCAGTTCAAAGAGTGCCTTGTCCTGTTCTTTTCCTTCAAGCAGGTCGACATAGACAAAATTAAAATCAACACCGAGATCTCTTAAGAGCTCTTTTGTCTTGTTGCACCACTGGCAGGTGCTTAAGGCATAGAGCATCAGATCTCCCACCTTCCTGCCATTCACATGTTCAACGGTCATAGTAAATCTCACGTTATTGTCAATGGCACAAGATTAAAGAGGAATACTATTTAAAAATGGGGATGGAGGAATCCGGGGAAAGACGGATGATATGTGTTACATTTCTTCAATGAAGGAATTCTGGGATGGGGAATAGTAACAACCCGGAAATTCAGGATAGCGCGATGAACAAGGTTCGGGCTCTGGTGAAATCATCGTTTTTCATAACGTTCTTGGGGGCGTTTGCCATTCCCTGCAGGGAAGAGCAAACTGAAGAAGATGTCCATTTGGACATCTTCGATTTACATTGCATACATCATTGAACGCTAATAATGGAGGTTGAACCGGGATTTCACCAGAGCCCAATTCTCCTGTATTTTATAAAGGATGAAAAAGAGATTTACCGATTCCGCATCATCACTTCGATATCTTCAAGCAGTGCCTGGAGGTCTTCCTCATGTTCGACTTCCTGCTGGAGGATGGTAAGGACGATGTTGTACGTGACCGGGTCTTTGTCTCTGGTCTTTTTCAAGAGAGCATTGTAACTCTTGATGGCGCACTGCTCTCCCTTGATATTCTGTTCGAGCACTTTGATCACGTACGGGTCATCGGGTGCATCATACCCGCAATTGGTAAGCTTATACCATTCCTGCGGTTTTGTGACGGGTGTTCCGCCAAGCTGGATAATCCGCGTTGTGAGCAGGGTGGCATGCGCCAGTTCTTCGGTTGCATGCAGGGTAAGCTCTGATATCACTGCCTCCTTGTTTGGGCCCCGCACAACTTTCGAACCGATCCAGTACTGGTAATATGCGAGCCATTCATCGCTGAACGCCTTGTTGAGAAGTTTGACAAGTTCTGCGACATTGGTATCAACAATCTTTCGTCCTAAGGTTCCCATGGAAATCACCTTTTTTTAAATTTAAGGTATGTGAATATCAACCCTTCATCTTTTTATTCATATGCCTCTTTCCAACGGTTGTGATTGAGTAAAAACCAGTACAAAATGGGGGAATGATTTCCCGCGACCATTTTCCCCGATCAAAAAAATTAAAAAATACCGCTCCATTCAACGACGGTCAGGGCGGTTATGGAATTGACACTATTGTTAATACCTATTCCGGCGCATACCATATGGAAATCATGAAGGCGGTTCTGGGTCTTGAAGATGGTCAGTATGTTGTGGGGGAGGGATTCGGTGTTGAAGGGCAGTGTTCCGGTGAACTTGTTTTCAATACGCTGATGGGCGGATACATGGAGGCGCTCTCCGACCCGAGTTATTATGGGCAGATCCTGATGTTCACCTTCCCGATGATCGGCAATTACGGGGTCGACGCGCAGAACATGCAGAGCCCGCAGGTCAAGGCGCTGGGCGCAGTATGCCATGAGATCTGTGAAATGCCGGACAACAAACCCACCATCCGTGAATATTTTGAACAGAAGAAACTCCTTGGCATCTGTGGCGTCGATACCCGAAACCTCACGATAAAAACCCGGGTGAAAGGTACGCTCAGGGCAGCCCTTGTGACAGGAAGCGATGACGGGGAAAATGCGGTAAAACTGGCACAAGAGACTCCCGCCATCTCTGATTGCGACCTGATCCCCGCGGTATCCTGCAAAGCACCCTACCGGATCCCGGGCAAGGGCAAACGGATCGCGGTAATCGATCTCGGGCTCAAGACCAGCATGATCACCAGTCTCTCACGGAGGAAGGGAGACCTGTATATCTTCCCCTATAATGTTGTTCCCGATGATATCTTTGCCATTGAGCCGGACTGCCTGTTTATCACCAATGGCCCCGGTGACCCCAAGACCGCAACCAGCACGATCCGGACCGTAAAAGAATGTATCGGCCAGCTCCCGATCTTTGGCATCTGCATGGGGAACCAGATCGCTGCCCTTGCACTCGGAGGAGATACCTACAAGCTCAAGTTCGGCCACCGGGGCGCGAACCAGCCGGTCAAGTACATTGATGGCAGGATCTTCATCACTACCCAGAACCACGGTTTTGCTGTTGACGCACAATCCCTTCCGGAAGGATGCGAAGTGACCTTTGTCAATGCCAATGACGGTACCGTGGAAGGATTTGAAGACGAGCATGCGAGGATCAACTGTGTCCAGTTCCACCCGGAAGCCCATGCAGGACCAATGGATACGGAATGTCACTATTTTGACGGTCTGTTCAGGAGGCTGGCATAATGCCCAAGAAAGAGCATATCAAAAAAGTTCTGATCATAGGATCAGGACCGATCCAGATCGGACAGGCAGCTGAATTCGATTTTTCCGGGAGCCAGGCGTGCCGGGCAATGCGGGAAGAGGGGGTGAAGGTCGTCCTTGTCAATTCCAATCCCGCGACGATCCAGACAGATCCCGAGATGGCGGATACAATTTATATCGAGCCCCTCCGTGCTGACATTATCGCAAAGATCATTGAGAAGGAAAAACCCGATGGCGTCCTATCCGGAATGGGAGGACAGACCGGGCTCAACATGACCGCTGAACTTGCGGAAAAGGGTGCGCTCAAAGGCGTTGAAATACTCGGCACACCGCTTGAAGCAATCTACCGCGGGGAGGATCGCGAGAAATTCCGGGATTTGATGGTTACAATCGGGGAACCGATCCCAAAAAGTACCATCCTGACCAACCTGAACCAGATTGACGATGCAATTGCCGCGGTCGGGCTTCCCGCGGTGGTCAGGCCGGCGTACACGCTTGGTGGTGCAGGCAGCGGCATCGGAAAAACCCGGGAAGAACTGACCCGGATCGTCGAGCTCGGTCTTTCCCGATCCCGTATCCACCAGGTGCTGATAGAAGAGAGCGTCGTGGGATGGAAGGAGATTGAGTTTGAAGTGATGCGGGATTCGGCGGATACCTGCATCATCGTCTGTGGGATGGAGAATGTTGACGCCATGGGGATCCATACCGGTGAGAGTGTCGTTGTTGCCCCGATCCTTACCCTGCGGGATGATGAGTTCCAGACCCTGCGCAGCGCCTCAATCAAGATCATTCGTGCACTCGATGTGCAGGGCGGGTGCAATATCCAGTTTGCATTCCTGGACGGTGAGTACCGTGTCATTGAAGTGAACCCCAGAGTATCACGCTCCTCTGCACTTGCCTCTAAAGCGACGGGTTACCCCATCGCCCGTATCGCGGCAAAGATTGCAATTGGTCTTCGCCTCGATGAGATCACCAATACCGTGACCGGTTGCACTCCTGCATCATTTGAACCTGCCATCGACTATGTGGTCGTAAAAGTCCCCCGCTGGCCGTTTGACAAGTTTAAAGGAGCAGACCGGACGCTCTCCACATCCATGAAGAGCACCGGCGAGGTGATGGCGATCGGGCGCAATCTCGAGGAGGCGTTCATGAAGGCGAAGCGTTCGATTGACACGGATGTCATCCCCCATACAAGCCACAGTGAGATCCGTATGATCCTCTCCCGCCCGACCGATGAGAGGTTCCACTGCCTTTTTGATGCGTTTAGAGAGGGTTTTTCAATCGAGGAGATTGTCCAGCTCACGGCGATCACCCCGTTCTTTTTGGAAAAGATCAGAAACATCGTCGAAATGGAAAAGCATCTTACAGCTTCCCATGGGTTATCTGATATTATCGCAGCAAAAAAGTTCGGGTTTTCCAATGTCGAACTGGTGAAGATCACAGGGCTCCCGTTAGAACACGTTGAAGAGATGGCTGGTGAGCCCACCTACAAGATGGTGGATACCTGTGCGGCGGAGTTCCCTGCAAACACACCCTATTTCTACTCGACATGGGAGCAGGTATGTGAGATTGTTCAGAGCACAAACAAGAAGATCCTCATTCTCGGCTCGGGGCCAATCCGCATCGGGCAGGGGATTGAGTTCGACTACTGCACCGTCCATGCGGTAAAAGCGCTGCGGGAGGAGGGTGTTGAAGTCCATATCGTCAACAACAATCCGGAAACGGTGTCCACCGACTTTGATACATCGGACCGGCTCTTCTTTGAGCCGATGCAGCTTGAGGATGTGGCAAATATCCTGAAAAAAGATGATTATGCCGGGGTCATGGTCCAGTTCGGCGGACAAAATGCCGTGAACCTGGCCGTCCCCATTGAACAGGAGATTAAACGCTTAAACCTCACAACAAGGATCCTCGGCACAAGTCCGGATGCGATGGATATTGCAGAGGATCGCGACCGGTTCAGTAACCTTCTCGATCAGCTCAAAATTCCCAGCCCGCCCAACACATCCGCATATTCCGAATCCGAAGCAAAAGAGAAAGCAGAGAAGATCGGCTACCCGGTGCTTGTCCGCCCCTCGTATGTTCTCGGTGGCAGGGCAATGGAGATCGTCCATGACGCAACAGAACTTGAACTGTACATGAAGGAGGCGGTGAGGGTGAGCCGGAACCATCCGGTGCTGATCGATTCCTATCTCCAGAATGCGATTGAGCTGGACGTGGATGCGGTCTGCGATGGTGAAGAGGTACTGATCGGCGGTATTATGGAACATATCGAGCAGGCAGGTATTCACTCGGGTGATTCAGCCTGTGTGATCCCTACCCAGTCGCTCTCTCCCAAAGTCCTTGAGCAGGTGAGGGATCATACCCGGAAGATCGCGCTCGGGCTCGGTGTTATCGGCCTTGTCAACCTCCAGCTCGCGGTCAAGGACGATATTGTCTATGTCCTCGAAGCAAACCCGCGAGCGAGCCGGACCGTGCCGTTTGTCTCCAAGGCGACCGGTCTTCCCATCGCAAAGATTGCGGCAAAGGTGATGATCGGCAGGAAGCTGCGGGATCTCGGGTACCGCGAGAGGGAGATCACCCATGTCGCTGTCAAGGAAGTCCTGCTCCCGTTCAACAAGCTTCTGGGTGTTGATACGATGCTTGGTCCCGAGATGAAGAGCACCGGCGAGGTTATGGGTATCGACTACGACTTCGGGCTTGCCTTTTACAAGGCATGCCTCTCGGCAGACAATGAACTCCCGCTCAAGGGCAACATCTTTGTCTCGGTCAACATGGAACAGAAGGACGAGGTAATCCCCATCGCACGGAAACTGCGCGATCTGGGGCTGATCCTGTACGGTACCGAAGGCACGGTGGATTATCTCCATGATGCAGGGGTGGAAGCGCACCTCGTGCGCAAGGTAAAAGAGGGTTCCCCGAACGTCATCGACATGATGAGGCACGGGGAGATCCGGCTCATCATCAACACACCCACCGACAAACAGTCACGGCAGGACCACTACCAGATCATGCGTGCGGCGGTCGATTTCAGCATCCCGTATATCACCACAATACAGGCTGCTCGTGCAGCAGCACTCGCGATTGATGCGATCAAACGGGAGAAGATGACGCTAGAGCCGATCGGGCATTATCTTGCGAATCTGTAACCTGATTGCATATAAGGTGAAATCTTTTTCTGCCTTAAAGTATTAAGAATTTTTTTATATTTCTATCCGACATTTGGGATGCCAAGACTATTTTTAGATGATTTTTAGACGATTGAGAGAGATGTCTGTCTCACATGGAGTGTGTAACTAGGTATGCAGACAGGTACCTATATTTTCACTGTAAAGTTGTGCATGTGTATAATTACAATTCTGAGCGACGGGCAATTAAAAAAAGATGTGATTAGACATAGGTATCAAGGATAACCTGCTGGACACCATCACTGAACCAACCGGTTGCCACGACATGATCCCTACCCCTGAAAGAACCAGTATTACAATTTATAAATGAGGATTTCGAAAAACCCCATTTTTAGATGAAGTCTCAATCAAAACTTCTTTGTGAATATGTGAGTTCAATTCACATTTCATGCAGTTAATTGGAATCCTCGTCTATCAATAATCAGTTCCCCTTCCAAAATGAAGAGGTATTTAAAATTTTAGTTGTCTTGAAGTACTTGAATATCGAGCTTGATTTTTACAGGGTAATTTTATTTCTCAAACCGGTACGAACCCGGAGGAACCCCAATTTCAAACCGCGCCCCTTTTCCGAACTCCCCGGTCTCTTTTATAGATAATCCAGTGATGCCTAAAATCTCCGAGACTAAAAACAGCCCGTACCCGGTATTGCGATAAAATTCCCGACGGAAAATTTTCTCCTTGGCATGCTCCGGGATACCCACACCGTCGTCTTCGCAGATGACCGTAAATCCTGCATCATCCCTGCGGAAATAGAACCGGATCTTTGTTATCTTCTCACCATGGCGCAGGGCATTGTCCAGGAGATTATAAAAGACCTTTTCAAGCAGCATATCAGCATAAACCTCGAGATTGTTCAGGTCAGATTCGAGTGCAACCTTGCCGAACTGAAGGTCAGTCACCGTGTTGTCGACGATGAGATGCAACTTTTGCCAGAGGGGTGACGTTGTGCCGATATTCTGGTAATCGCGGGTGAACCGGATCTGTTTCTGGATCAGCTGGGTGATCTGTTCGATCTTGATGAGGTAGTCATTGATGGCGGGATCACTTTCCATCTCGCGGGCAAGGGAAAGATACATGCCCAGCGCAGTGATCTGGTTGAGGATGTCGTGGCGGGTGATGGATGAGAGGGTGTTTAATTTCCTGTTTGCAAGCTGGATTGCCTCCTCGAAGCGTTTCCGCTCGGAAATCTCTGCCCTGAGCACCTCGTTTGCTTTCGTGAGTTCAGTGGTCCGTTCCCGCACCCGGATCTCCAGTTCTTCCCGCGCTTTCTGGATGACCTTTTCAGCAAGCTTACGCTCGGTGATGTCGATCGCGGAACAGATGGCAGTGTAATTGGGCACAATCGATGCCGTTACAAGGAACAGGCGCAACGTGCCATCGCGGGCGGTAAACTGGAGTTCAACTTCCCCCATGATGGATCTCTCCCTCACAGCCGAAATGAACCTGTCCCGGTCCGTGGATTCCGGAAGGATTGTAGAAATGTCCCGGTCAAGGAGATCCGCCCGCTCGTACCTGAGCAGTCTGGCACATTTTTCGTTGATCTCCCGCAAAAGAAGGGTGCGGCAGTCGAACGTGAAGATACCCGCCTGTGAATTTTCGAAGATCCTCTGGAACTTCCGCTCTTCTGCCCGGAGCCTGATGGCAAATGAGGATGTCACGACACCAATCGTGACAAAGATCACAAACCATGCAGTCGACACGGCAACCAGTTTCGGGTCAGAGAAACCGAAAAAATAGACGATGCAGATATAGGCTGCCGACAGCAGCAGCGAGAACATCGCCGCGCGTTTCGGGTAGAAATAAACGACGAGGATGATGGGCATGAAATACAGGAACGGGAATACATCGAGAATCCCGTTGGTAAGAGAGTATATTGTCGACCAGACTGCACCGATGACCGTCAATGCAATGATGCAGTTCCAGAGCATTTGCCGGTTCAGCACCCGTTCCATCATGTTCCCCGCTCCCTTTTGTCATTCTGTTGTTCACCGTTCAGGATGGCGCTCTCGATACGCCGGTGCTCCTCGATCTCTGCCATGAGCTGCTCATTACTCTTCTCGAGATGGGCCGTCCGTTCCCTGACCTGCTGTTCCAGTTCCTCGAATGCCTGACGTATATCTTCGTCAGCCTTCTTCTGGAGGGTTGTATCGATCGCAGAACAGATCACAACATGATTGGTGGAAAGGATTGCGGAGATGAGATAATGGTGGGGCGTGCCATCCTTTGCCACGAGCAGGACCTCCTTTTTGCAGGGGCTCTGGCCTTCCCTGACACAGGAGATAAAATCCGCCCGCTCGGTTTCGCTCCACCAGATCTGGGAAAGATCTTTTCCCAGGAGTTCCTCCCGTTCGTATTTCAGCATCCGTGCACACCGTGAGTTAATCTCATGAAGGCGGTTGGAGCGGAGCTCGAAGCAGAAGATCCCGTCCTGTGCGGTTTCGAGGACTTTTTTGATCTTTTTTTCCTCATCACGCAAACGGTTTGCATACGACGATGCCACAACACCGATGATAATAAAAATTGCAAACCATGCTGCAGCAATGATAATCTGGGTGGTATAGGTGGGGGAGAAGAACCAGACAAGTCCCAGATAGACAAGGCTGATGCAAAGCGTGAACAGCTGGCCGTGCCCGGGATAGAAATAAACGACGAGAATGATAGGAAGGATATACAGGAACGGGAAGACTTCAAAAATATGTTGGGACAGGGAGAAGACAGAGGAGAGAATTGCACCGATAACAGCGGCAGTGACAATAAAGAGTTCGATAAGGTCGTTGGTCACATGTCTGCTGATATCCATATTTTTTCCTCGTTTTTTCCGCGGATTCCCGGGATGCACCCCACGGATCTTTGGGAATTTTTAAGGAACAAACCCGGCACAGAGATAGTCTGTCAAACAATACCTTTCAAATTCAATATATATATATACGTGAGAAAAACCGAACCAAAAAATCCGGCGGTTTTGCACCACTTACACGCTGTCCGTAGTGGTGAACCGGTCCAGTTCTTCGAGACGGTTGATATTCGTGAATGTCTGAAGTGCCGGGTCATACCTCCAAAGCCTTTCTACCGGAACATATGTCGCATTCAGGTCCTTGACCATACCATGCAGAGATTGTGATTCGCATTTCTCGAGATAGGGTAACAGTGCACTCCTCCGGTAAACTGCATGCAGGAGTTCATACATCTCATTGTTCCAGCAGGGAATTGCCGCGTCAGATTCGCATATCAGGTCAAAAAGGCATGCGACAACTTCCGGGTTGATGCAGGGCATATCGCACGCTGCCACAAATATCAGATCTCCTTGTGCCGCACACCGGCATGGAGTCCGCCAACAGGGCCGATTCCTTTGCGGATATCCGTGATGCAGCGGACTGCGTTGAGGTGATCAAACCGGGAGCATTGATCCGGGTCGCGGGCGACGAGGACGATCTCATCAACGACCTGTGAAAGGGATCCGATGAGATGGGAAATGAATGTCTTTCCCTCGTAGGTGAAAAAATATTTTTCCTACCCTTTGGCACGTTTTGCCTCTCCTCCCACCAGCACAACTGCAGATCTCAAGAAACCTCCCCCTTTGATGCCAGTGATTCACGGAATTTTATGAGGTCAACCATGAGATCATTGCAGCCAGGCAAAGCCCCACTGAACCGGAACCCGGCACACGTACCTTCATTCCCTGCACCTGTGGTACAGGATAAGGAAGAAAACCAGTTCAATGTAACGAACCCTCCATGTCCTTTGCGGCTCGCTGTACCTTCTGCAGTCCTCTCTTCTCTATGGCAAGCAGCGCCTCCTTTATCTCCACTGATGGTGTGAACCCACCAATCCCCCGCGCACCCACGATCCGGTGGCATGGTACACCAAGCGGTGTCGAACGTGTATTCTTCAAGGGCGATGCTTGTGAATGACGTGAAGTCGACCAGATTTCCGGCGCAATACCGGAGAAATGGTGCGGGGACGGTTCCCCCGATACCGGTCTTCGCAAACCGTACCCGGTGGATCACGTCCCCGCTCCACCAGACATGGATATGCCAGAGCCCGAACCGGCACGATCCCCCGCTCACTTCCATGCTGATACCACCTCACGGAAATGGGAAATGTCACATTCGATGAGCTCATCGGAAATCCATACAGGAAGTGCCTTCTTTACCCGGTTTTCAACAAAACGTCGTTCAGCCAGCACGAGCACCCCGCGGTCTTGTGGGGTGCGCAATACCCTGCCCAGAGCCTGCAGGGCGCGGTTGATCGCCGGGAGCGTGTAGCAGAGGAATTCCCCTTCTTGTCCGAATTTGTGCCGGAAATAATCGATCACCATCCTGCGGACACGGTTAAACGGTGCAAGCGGAAGTCCGATTACCATCGCTCCCGAGAGCATTTCACCACGGTAGTCAAGGCCCTCGCTCCACTTCCCGCCGCAGACGGCAAACATCATGCCAGCCCTGCCCTGCGATGGCAGTGAGAGGAATTCCGAAAGCGCGGACCCGGCATCAGTGGTATCACGGGGCTCGATAAATACTGTTTTTTGCAGGATATCCGGTTCACACCGCTGTGCAAACGATTCAAGGATCTGGTAACTGGGAAAGTATGCAGCAACATTTCCCGGGAGCGCGGAGAACGCAATGATATAATCAGCGATTTTTTCATTATTGCTCCTGTCCTGCCGCAACGAGAATGCAGTGGTAATATCACTGGCGCAGCAGAGAAGCCGGTTCTTTTTTGGAAACATGTTAGGCAGTGTCAGTGTCTTCACATTCAGGTCACCAAAATAGTAGCGGGAGAAACTTTCAACCGGGGAGAGGGTTCCTGAGATCAATATACAACAGGCATGGGAGTTGCAGATCTCCTGCAGAGGTACCGTTGGATCGATGTTTCTTACTTCCAGTATAATTTCTTCTTTCTCCCTCCGGTAGATGGTGAGGTACGCAGGGTCGTGTGCTGACTGTGAAAGCCGGAATAAAAACAACGTCAGCCGTTCGATAGCAGTCTCGCGGTATACCCCGGTCTTCTGGTTATTCTCCCGGATTGATTCGGCAAGCCTCATGAGTTCATCGACGATCTCCTCCATATCCTTATACAATGAACCTTTCACTACCATCCGGTCAAAGATAGCAGGGTCGAACCAGTCCTCTGCCTCGGTCGAGTTTGCAATCCCCCTGATGAAACCGGTGAGCCGGGGAAGTACGTGCTGCACTGCATCAGCACCCTTGTGGCGCCTGCGCATGCCGGATAATTCACGGGAGGCCTGTTCGAGGTCGCGCTCTGCCAGTTCCACGCTCCCGATAGACTGGATTACATCTCCGCAATTGTGCGCCTCATCAATCAAAAGCATCACGTCCTGCGGCCCGATATTAAGGGAGAGGTAAAGTTGCTCCCGTATTCCGTCATCAAAGAGGTGATGGTAATTCAGGATAATCACATCGGCGTTCCGCGCGGCATGCAGCATCAGCTCGTACGGGCAGAGATCACTGCAGTACTTTACAAGTTCGCGCGGGTTCACCTGCTGCCCAGCCATGCGATCGACTTTCGTGCGCAGTGACTGTGAGGGGACCATTTTCACACCTCCTGTGTCAGCCTGGACAAACGATTTGCTGTGGATGAAATAGGGGCAGATCAGCGGATGTTCACGGTCCATGCGACGGATCTGCTGGATGATGAACGGATCTTTTGACGGCACGAGCGCACCTTTCTCCGCACGGTCGCGCATGAGGGACGATGAGAACATTTTTACGCCTTCACACCTGCGGTAGACATCCCCTTCACCACCGAGCGGGCACATGCTTGCCTTGCCAATCAGGTATGCCGTTCTGAGCTGCGGTTGTTTCTTTTTTATCAGCGCAAGCTCACGGATAAATGTGTTCAGCTGGCTGATGGTTCGGACAGCAATTATTACCTTACGCTCATTACGAAAAGCAAGCAGGGAGGCGACCACGCTTGACTTCCCACTACCTGTCGGTGCATCGACCATTGCGATACCTCCCTCGCGTGCGCACTGCGCTGCAAATTCGAGCATCTCACGTTGGTGCGGGCGGTATTCACTGTACGGGAAGAAGGCATCGAATGCGTCCATTGTTATACACATTTGTCCGGACTCTTTTTATTATGGTCTAATACAGATCTGTTCTCATGGCAGTCCACCCTATCGAGGAGCGGTACGGCACAGCGGAGATGCGCGCTGTCTGGAGCGAGGAGAACCGGTTCTCCTGCATCGTTGCCGCCGAGGTTGCGCTCGCGCAGGCTGAAGCAGCACAGGGGATGATCCCGTTACCTGCTGCTGATGCGATCGCACAGAATGCAGGCAAGGCATCGCTTGCGCGGGCAAAAGAGATTGAATCAGAGATCAGCCACGACATGATGGCAATTGTCAGGGCGATCTCCGAAGTATGCGGGGATGACGGCAGGTGGGTGCACTTTGGTGCGACTTCCAATGATATCCTTGACACGGCAACCAGTCTCCAGCTCAGGAAGGCGCTTGACCTGATCGATGAAAAGCTCAGGCGGCTCCTTAAGGTCCTGATCCGGCGTGCGGACGAGACAAAGACGCTTGTTGCTATCGGGAGGACGCACGGGCAGCATGGCGTCCCGACAACATACGGGCTCCGGTTTGCGATCTGGGCAAGCGAAGTCGGCAGGCATATTGAGCGGCTTGAACAGATGCGCCCCCGGGTTCTTGTCGGGCAGATGACCGGCGCGGTTGGCACGCAGGCAGCACTTGGTTCAAAGGGTATTGAAGTTCAGGCAGCGATGATGGCACACCTGGGAATGGGGGCAGTGGACGTTTCCAATCAGGTAATCTCCCGGGACCGGTACGCGGAATACTTCATGTTCTCTGCCAACGTTGCAACAACGCTTGACAAGATAGGGATTGAACTGCGTTCGCTTCAGCGCACGGAGATCGGGGAGGTTGAGGAGGCGTTTGGCGCACAGCAGGTGGGCTCTTCAACGATGCCGCACAAGCGCAACCCTATAAAGTCAGAGCAGGTCTGCGGGATTTCCCGCATCATCCGCTCTGCGGTTGAACCGGCGCTCGCGAATAACACGCTCTGGGACGAGCGCGACCTCACGAACTCCTCGTGCGAGCGGGTGCTCTTCCCCGAAGCCTCGATCCTCACCGATCACTGTCTCCATCTGATGGCGACTGTGCTTGAAGGGCTTGTGATCAACCGCGCGGCGATCCGTAAAAACCTCGCGCTCCTGCAGGGTATCAACATGGCAGAGTCGATCATGATCGAGCTCACCAAAAAGGGAATGAACCGGCAGGACGCCCATGAGCGGGTGCGCCTCGCAAGCATGCTGGCGCTTGCGGAGAACCGCCCGCTCGCAATGGTGCTTGCCG
>JAPKXV010000417.1 GCA_026394635.1 Methanoregula sp.
ACATACACCGCGTAGTCCCCGTCCCAGCTTAGGGTTACCGTGGAGCTCGCGAGCACTGCACCTCTCCGGGTCATGTCCCGTGCCGTAACCGTGATGGTGACCGGATCTTTAGTCGAGGCCGGCTTCTCGGTAAATGTCCAGTAGACTTTCCCGCCGTTGTTGGCGACCGGGTTCCCGATCTGGTGGACCGTGTAATCCGGCGCATCCCACGTGAGGAATGTGCCAAACGTGGCATTCCATTCGAAGTTTATGGCATTCCATTTAAAATCCGTGGCATTCCTTTCAAAGCTCGCATCAGCGGCTGTAAAGCCGGTGACATTCGGGGTGAGCCCGATGCCGGGTGTCGAGGACATCATCGGGGAGTACCGCTGCGGCGAGGCCTCCAGCCGGACCGATACTTTTTGCCCTGTCTGGCCTGCAGTCGCCTGCGCCGGAACAACGCTGCACGTCCCGTTCACGCACCCGCAGCTGCCGGCACCGCAGTCGATAGGGCCTTCACAGCTCATCGTGCACATGACATTGCAGGGCTGCTTTGCCGGCTGGCTCGTACAGCTCGTGGGGTGGCAGCACTGGGCCGGGACGCAGTCGTCATCAGCGGTGCAGCTCTGTGCGTCAGCGGGTGTTCCAGGAACAGAGGTTACGACAACTGACGGTGTGGGTACCGGAGTCACAGCAGCCGGGGAGCCAGAAGTACAACCGGCGGCTGCAATCGTTGCCATGCAGACCAGGAGGAGGGTGATTACCTTTGCGTTCATCCGGTTAAGGATCGGTTCAGGAAATATTAAACCCGGTGCAGGGGTACACTGCCGGCTTTATCAGGATTTAACCGATAATACTTTTTTATATGAAAGACGAGGAACGGACTGAACAGAGACGGAGACACGGCCGCCACGCGTTCATACCGGCCGGCGTTCTCATCGGCCTCGGCGTCGGGCTTCTTGCCAATTTCCCGGGCTCCGGTGTGCTGATCGGCCTCGGGCTGGGCTTTCTTGCATCGGCACTGGTGCCCGCGGGGATGAAACCTTCGGAAACCGCAAAACCGGGACTGAAAGGAATGAACATAACGATGCTTCTCATCGGTGTCTTCCTGATCCTCATCGGTGTCGGCATCGTCTGGGCGCCAGTCACCATCTGGCCGTACCTTATCGCGGGATTCCTGATCCTCTTGGGCATCTGGTTCCTTGTCAGGGGATTTCATAAGACAACCTGACGGGAATATGGCATGAGACTCCCCAAAATTCACCGTTTATCGTGATAAAATGACCTACACGATCTCCCTGATCACTCCCGAAGAGAAAGAGGACATGGCGGCACGGTACCTCCCGAAGGCGCGGTACGAGGTCAAATCCGAGATCTACGGGTGCTGCATCAAGCTCCTGTCCGATGATCCCGCGGTCCGGGATACCTGGCAGGAGAACTTCTATTCGATGTCGCAGAACGTCCGCTCGCACGGCCGTCTGTTTGTATTTGAGGATCCTGCCTGCCCTGCCGACACCGTGTATTATGATCCATATTCGAAGACCGCGTTCCTCCTGAATATCCATTACTACGGCTGGATCAAATCCCTTGCACTCAGCTGCGCCGGGGATATTTTAGCAGACGAGCATGACATCTTCTCGGTCCACGGCGCCTGTATCGATATCGGGGGGACGGGGCTCTGCATTGTCGGGTTATCCGGCGCCGGTAAGACCACCCAGACCTACGGGCTCCTCTCCGACCCGCGCACCCGCATCGTCGCGGACGACTGGTTCTTCTCCCGCGTCTACGGGCCTGACATCCTTGCCTACGGCTCAGAAAAGAATTTCTATATCCGGCAGGATCTCGCCACCATCTGGAAGAAATTCGACGGGCTTGTCAGAGAGGGCGATTATGATGCCGAAGGCCGGGCTGTCGCAAATATCCGTTGGGTCGTGGGAAAGGGCAGGCTCTTCCCGCTCAACACGGTAAAGAACGTCGTTATCCTGAAACGAGACCCGGCCGATCCGGAGTTGGTCCGGCCTTTGGATCCGGATGCCGGGCAAAAACTGTTTGCAACAAACAGTTACTTCAACCCGCATCTCCTTGTCCGTGACTCCCGCAAGACCGCACTCCGGGAACGGTTCATCGCCGATCTGTTGAGCCGGACAAAACTCTGGGTGGTCAA
This sequence comes from Methanoregula sp., assembly GCA_026394635.1. Taxonomy (GTDB): domain Archaea; phylum Halobacteriota; class Methanomicrobia; order Methanomicrobiales; family Methanospirillaceae; genus MVRE01. Next base: position 2,144 of record JAPKXV010000417.1, read on the forward strand.
CACAACGGGGACTCCCGCTGAAACGCAGGGACGGATACGGTCGCTTACCGGCATCCCACAGGCAGTGTGAAACGCCGGGGTCCCTTTTTTGTAAAAATATTACACTGTTAACCGTGAATTCAATCAAAAAAGATAATTAAAATCCTCATCAGGAATCTTTCCGGGGAATTTTGTCAATGTCAATAACTACATCGACAAAGGTAGTCAGCTGGGTGAGCACATCCGGATCAAGGCCTTTTTCCACCGCAAGGAATATCCCGGAAAAATTCATCAGTCGCAGTTTGTTGGTGATAAAATGGATAAACTTTGTGATGTTCTGGGAGGAGATATAGATCAGCATTGAATTAACCGAATCAAAGAGCAGGGAGACTTTCTTTTCCTTAAACCCACTTAATGACTCCGTAACTGCGATCCCGATACTCGTCATGTCGGCAGGATTATTGACGAACCTGCAGTTATTTACCGGTTCGTGATCATGTCCTATGGCATACTTCGTAACGGTGTCAATAAAGAAAATTTTCTCCGTCGCGATCCCGCGTTTTTCATAATTCTTTTTTAAGATATCATACGGCTGGTTTGTCGTGATTACGAGCACAGAGTAATCTTTGGCCAGCAGTCCTTTAATCAGTTCAATGTTCTCATTCCTGATATCACATGCCGATGCCATGATGAGATAAATCTCCTCATCCTTGATATCCGTGATGGGAAATACCACAAAATCACCTATTCCGTGAGGAATTTTTTCGACGCATCGGACACCTTACCGTAATGATTAACGATCGCTTTGTTCAGCTCGATGATGTTCTTCCGGATCTGTTCGAGGTTTTTTATCTGGATCCTGAGCTGGAGGGACATGGTTTTGGGTTCGGACTCGCCGTGTTCAATGTCGTTCACGACGATTACGAGATTTTCTTCCACCACCTCAAGCGGGTTCTTGAGCCGCATGGCCGCTTCTTTGATGAATGCGAGGAAACGATCGTTGCTCTCCCTGAGTGCTGTTTCGGATCGCACACGTTCAGAGATATCGCGGACTGTCGCCTGAAGGACTCGTTTTCCATTCCAGTCGAACGCAGACAAAAGCACTTCTGCGGGAAAATCTTCCCCGTTGGAACGGCGGTGAAACCATTCAAACCGATCGTATCCGGTCAAGTATGCGGCCTGGATATGTTCCCCTGCAGCCTGGAGTGATGAATGCCCATCCGGCTGTGTCGGAGGGGATACTTCAGCCGGGTGTAATTTCACAAATTCTTCTTTTGTCTGTAAGCCAAAGATCTTCAGGGTGCTTGGGTTGCAGTCAAAGAAACCTTTCCCGGTCAGGAGCATGATCGCATCGTTTGAGCCCTCGAAAATTGCCCCGAACCGTGCTTCGTTCTCCCTGAGCCGTTCGGACTGTTCGCCCACGACCTTTTCCTGTACGTCAAGCAATTCGGTTATTGAAGCCACCAGAGCTTCAAGATTGCGTACCTTCTCTGCGGTGGCGTCGTTGTCCATTGAGTTCATTCCTCCGGAATCTGTCTGTTTTCTCATAAAAATCAGGTGAAGATGGTCTTGCCATCAAAGGGTAAAATAGCGACCTTCACGCTCAATGCCAGCGATTTGAACATGTCTGCAGTCTGGCGGGGAACCGGGACTTTGCTGAAGAGGATAATTACAAAGAGGTTTCCCGAAGGCAGAATGCCACCGAAGCCGAGCACCGAACGGACTCCGTACGGGATGACAAAGTCATCCTGTGCGGGTACATATTTGCTGCCGGTTGCTTCAGGAATTAAGAACACGTTGAAGGTCCTCTGTGCCATATCCATGACAACTGCAGGATCCGGTCGCAATACCGTGTTTACCTCAAGACCCATCTGCTGGATAAGCTGCCTGACCATCGGAAATGCTTCTACAAAATGCTCACTGGGCAGGGGGATTGCCTTGTGTCCCCGGGACTGTTTCCTCAAGTGCCACTCCGGTAGTGTTCCGGCACTTGCCAGCAGAACCATACACTTCATTGCAGGAGATTCAGGGGACATCTTCATGACGTTCCGTGCAAATTCCTGCAGATCCTCATCAAGTTCACCATAGGGATGTGTCTTGAAGAGCCGGACAAGGACGCAGTCTTTCTCATGGGTTTTATTGTCAACAAGGTTCTCATACAGGTAATGCACGATCGTATCGGCCACCACTTCCATACTTGCCGCACCCGATCCCATCCGTCGCAATGCGGCTGAAAACCCGACCATGTCCTTGAGAGTAAAATCGTCAATGTTCGGCATGATATCCTCTTTTCCTCCAAAATCACCCGGTATTAATTGAAGGTCTCAGGCTTCTGGATTATTATATCCATCCTGAAACTGGCCTGTTATGATTCTGCCATCCGGTTCAATCCGGACAGGGGCATAACAATCCTTCATTTGGAGAACATCAATATAAATATATTCGGCCAGCCGTTGACAGAATTGTGTTTGTACAACCGTTTTTTAAAAAAGAGACTTTAGTCGTTGGTTTCACGATCCTTGTCTTTGCCACGCATATCTGATAGGCAAAAAATGTTGGCAAAAATATAATATAACCCCTCCTAGATTCTGATGCATCCCAAGAGAACGGGTAATGAGGATGAAAAAATTATGACCAGCACCGAATTTAAGGAAATACACGAAGCATGGGTAGAGTTAATGGCCATCTTTGCGGAAATTGATGCATTGAATGCAGAAGCAGTACGTGGAAAACATGCTACTGTCGCTGCACAAAAAGCAGCGGCCCAATAAATAATTAAAAATTACCCACCCATTTTCTCCGCTTGTTGATTGTGGCGTACTCATCGGTATCTCTGCGTTGTTTATCTTCGCTGCACGGGTCATCCAGAAACGAAATCTGGTAAAGGGGATGTGATGTTAAAAACACACAGTCAACACTGTATTATTTAAAAAAAACGGCTTATTTCTTGTTTAACTTCTTCTCATCGGAATGAATCAGCTTGCACATATTGACGCACTCCCAGTTCTCGGGCATGAATTTTCCGTCAGCACCCGGCTTCATGACCGCGTGGCGCTTCTCCCCGCAGACAAGGCATTCCATGAGCCCGCTCTTCTCATCGACCACTTTCATCACATGCTCTTTTTTTGACATCCTCTA
>JAPKXV010000116.1 GCA_026394635.1 Methanoregula sp.
AAGATCCTGCCATTCTCCAGCACGAATACGGTGATATGATGGGAAAAAAGACGAAAATTGAGTTTGAGGAGCGGCTTGCGCAGATCGTTGCACAGGGTGCTGATGCGACGGCGAAGGACTGGATGCGGGTGATCGAGGAAGATTACGGGAAGGTGCCCCTCATCTTCAAACGGATGGGGGAGCGTCCTGAAGTGCTCATCTCCCATCTGTTGTACAAGAGTACCGTCGCGGAGACGAGCCAGCTCGATCCGAAATACGTCGAATTGATCAGCATGGCGGTGGGGGCGGCGTTAAAGTGCCCGCACTGTACCGGCTACCACATGCAGGCAGCGTTGAAGATGGGAGCGACACGGGACGAGATTCTTGAGGTGGTCCTGCTCGCCGGGCTCATCTCGAACTCCTCGGTGCTCGCCAATGCCTACCGTATTGTGGACGAGAAACTGGAGAAGTGCATTCCCTGCGAGACGAAGGTGGGGAATAATGGGAAGACTGTTCCTCAAACGGGGCGGTCAAAGAAGACAGGGAAGTGAGGCGGCTGGGGGATCATCACCGGCACGGCATGAGGGGTTCATTTCCCACCCGCATTACAAGGATGTCTTCGCGGGGATGATCCGATTCGATCCCAAAGACTTCGGACTGATCGGCGACTTGGATCAATGTGCGTCAAGGTTGACCTGGTTCCCGTGAAATGTTCCATCTCCAGTACGAGGTGCGCTGCATCCGATTGTTTAATCTGTTCTGTGTGAATACACCATTATTGAAGAGTGACTGATGTGACAGCGGATATTGTATTGACTATTCCCTCATCGGTTGTTGAGACCATGAGACTCCCTCCAGATGATATCAAGAGCGAACTGGTAAAAGAACTCGCACTTGCGCTCTATAGCCGGGGGATTATTACTTCCACCCAGGCATGCACCCTCACGGGTATTTCCCGCTGGGAGTTTGATCACCTGTTATTTACAAGAAAAGTCCCGGTTCATTACTCCAGAGAGGATCTGGATGAGGACTGCACTTATGCCGGATGCAATCTGTGATTCATCCACCCTGATCCACCTGGCGGGTATCGGGCGTTTGGATCTTCTTTGTTCGTATCACCAGAATATCCTGATCCCGCCGGCAGTCTGGACGGAAGTGGTATCTCTCGGCAGGGATCGCACCGGGGTGCAGGAGGTTAGCGATGCATACCATATGGGCTGGATCCGCGTGGTTGCTCCACAGAATCAAATCCTCATAAATGGCTTTTTAGGAGTGGTTCACGCCGGAGAAGCTGAAGCAATCGTACTTGCAATTGAGCGGCAGCCAATCGTTATCTTTCTTGATGATGGGGATGCACGGCGTCTTGCAGCACGTTACGGATTGAAAAAATCGGGCATCATCGGGATCCTTATCCGTGCAAAAAATGACGGGATCATCTCGTCGCTCCAAAAGGAACTGGATAGGCTCACAAAAGAGGGGCATATGTGGATTCACGACGGGATCTACCATGAGGCGCTGCGACGGGTCGGTGAAGAATAGCGGGGAGAGACGTGCATCCTATATGAAACAAAGGGGGAAAAGAGGATAAATGGTGAGTGGGTTAATACATCACTGAAAACGAAACGGTAAAAATCCGTCGCGAGTTCCACCCATCCATCTTTTTAATCATTCAGTGTCCATTTTTAGATAATGTGCGGGATTGCCGGGCAGTACTGTTATCACGGGGGCACACCGGATGCCGGGCTCCTCACGCGGATGTCCGAACGGCTCGCCCACCGGGGACCTGACGGCGAGGGGACGTATATTGCGGGGAACATCGCGCTCGCCCACCGCCGCCTTGCCATCATCGATCTCTCTCCTGATGCCAGCCAGCCGATGACGAGCGAGGATGGTTCGCTGTGGCTCGTATACAACGGGGAGATTTACAATTTCGTGGAACTCCGCGAAGAACTGATCCGGAAGGGGCACCGGTTCCATTCAAAATCTGACAGCGAGGTCATCCTTCATGCATACGAAGAGTGGGGTGCCGGTTGCCTTGCCCGCTTCAATGGCATGTGGGCATTTGCCCTCTGGGACGAGAAGAGGCAGGAACTCTTCTGTGCCCGTGACCGGTTCGGCATAAAACCGTTCTATTACACGCAGGTAGGGGGCACATTTCTCTTTGCCTCGGAGATTAAGGCGCTGCTCGCACACCCTGATGCCGGAAAGAGCCCGGATGATGAGATGCTGGGCGCTTATCTTGCGTGGGGGGTTCTGGATCACTCAGAAAAGACAATGTTTACGGGCATTTTCCAGTTAAAACTCGCCCACGCACTGGTAGTGACCCGGGAGG
>JAPKXV010000039.1 GCA_026394635.1 Methanoregula sp.
CCGGGTGATGCTGCTCAATGCCCGGCGGATTGTGTCTGAAGGATCGGACAGCGAACTCATCCTCCTTGCCATTGAGGACATCACCGGGCGCAAGCGGGTAGAAGAGGAACTCCTCAGGAAAAGCGAGGAAGTCCGGCTTGCCCGCGATTATGCACAGAGCATCGTCAACACGGTGAGGGAACCGCTGGTTGTCCTGAACGGCAACTTTGAGGTGGTCTCTGCGAGCCGGGCGTTCTATGCTACCTTCGAAGTGACACCGGAAGCGACACAGGGGAAGGTGCTGTATGAACTCGGGAACAACCAGTGGGACATTCCCCGGCTCCACGAGCTGCTGGAGACGGTGCTGCCGGAGAAGACATCTTTTGAGAATTTCGACATCGAACATGACTTCCCCGGCATCGGGCGCCGGGTGATGCTGCTCAATGCCCGGCGGATTGTGTCTGAAGGATCGGACAGCGAACTCATCCTCCTTGCCTTTGAGGATGTTACCGGAACAGGGAGAGCCAGCAAGCGATGAAACCCGGTACCAAAATGTCACGGGACAAGAACGGTGCGGATGCATCCGGCACCCTGCGCCGGCTGGCAGAAAAACGGTTGGGCGAAATGGTGGGAAAACCTGCCCTCCCCATAAAAAAAGAGGACATGAAAAAGCTCATCTACGAGCTGCAGGTGTTCCAGATCGAGGCGGAGATCCAGAACGAGGGGCTCATCCAGGCGCGGGACGAGGTTGAGACGTTGCTGGAGCGCTATACCAATCTTTATGAATTTGCCCCGGTCGGCTACTTCACGGTCGATCAGAGGGGAACGATCCATAACGTGAACCTCACCGGTGCAGCCCTGCTCGGGCTCGAACGCTCACTGCTGATTGACCGGAGGTTCCAGGTATTCGTCAGCCAGGATTCCCTTCCCGGTTTCAAGGCGTTCATGGAGACGGTGTTTGAGCGAAAAACAAAGCAATCCTGCGACGTGGGGATCCGGAACCAGAACGATCAACCGATCGTTGTGCGGATTGAAGCGAACGTAGCCGGGGCAGGTGAGGAATGCTTCATGGCGGTGGCGGATATTACCGAGCGGAAATCGATGGAACGCCAGCGTGAATCTTTGATTAAGGAACTCGAGCAGAAGAACGCGGAGCTCGAACGGTTCACGTACACGGTCTCCCATGACCTCAAGAGCCCGCTCATCACGATCCGGGGGTTTACGGGGGCGCTTGAAGAAGATATCAGGAAGAAAGATTCTGCAAACATAGCAAAGGATTTCGAACGGATCAATACGGCCACGGACAGCATGCAGACACTCCTGCGGGATCTCCTCGAACTCTCACGGATCGACAGGATCATCACTCCACCGGAAAAAGTCTCCTTTACCACGATAGCGCGGGAGGCGTTGGAATTGCTCGAAGGGGGGATCAGGCAACAGGGGGTTACCATCAGAATAGATCCTGACATGCCGATTGTCAATGTCGTTCACAGCCGGGTCCGCGAAGCAGTCATGAACTTACTTGAGAACGGGATCAAGTTCATGGGCGGCCAGCCAAAACCTATGATCCAGATCGGCGTGCGGGATGATCAGGGGGAGCCGGTGTTCACGGTAAAGGATAACGGAATAGGGATCGATCCAAAGTACCACGGCAGGATCTTTAACCTGTTCGAGAAGCTGGACGTAAAAACAGAGGGTACCGGAGCCGGTCTTGCGATTGTTAAACGAATCATTGAGATGCATGGCGGCAGGATCTGGGTGGAATCGAAAGGCGTAGGAAAAGGGAGCACGTTCTGCTTTACGCTGCCGGGACCGGCAGGGAAAGAACGCACCTGACATCGTGTACGCAGACCTCTGCTTTGCCTGCATAAAAAAAATTCGATGGCGGAGAAGAGGGAAGGATCCGGAAAACTTCAATACAGCACGGGTACCCTGCAAAGGATCGGACTGCCCGCGATGGGGTGAGCCTTGCGGGTGCATTCAACTCTGCACGGTGAGGAAGTGTGGCAGGGTGTGATCTTAAACACCAATGGCGACCCCGCTATTTTCGTTTCTGTGTGCATCTCTCCCAATAGCATATTTCCCCATAAGGCATCGGTAAAAGTTAACCCAGCAATCGATTTTTTATTGTGTTCTGCTAATACTATTACTAAACTACTACTATGATAAAACTGGAAATAAAGAACATTAAAGGCCACAACTATCTCTATTTCAGAGAGGGTCTCAAAGTTAACTCGAAATCAATATCTGTACTGCTTTATGGCGGCAGAATCGATAAAATCACCGTAAATGAGTTTGCCGATAAACAGAGTGAGTTCACATTTATCAGGTTAACAAAATTATTGGATTATCACGTGGGTCACTACCATGCCGGATTCATCGATAAAGAGCGAATTACGGCACTTGAAACACTTCGGTATTATCACGCCGGGTTCAAAGACCTCTACCCGGATGAAAGTTTCCGATATGTCGAGTCGGTGTTCGTTCGCTATGTCCAGGGCACGACAGCAATCGAGGGTAACACCATCTCACCCCAGGAAGTTAAGGAGCTTCTTGAGCATGACATCTCTCCCGCGGGGAAGAAGGTTTCCGAAGTCTATGAGATCCTTAATTTCGTGAGGCTCCGTGATTTCTTAAAGACCTATGAGGGAGATGTTTCGGAAAATTTGATCAAAAAGATGCATGCGATCCTCATGGAGAACCTGATGAGGACACCGGGCGATTACCGGCAGATCCAGGTGGGGATTGAAAAAGTTGACTACGAACCCCCACCCGCAATACTTGTACCTGATCTGATGAAAGATCTGATTTCC
>JAPKXV010000122.1:0-1054 GCA_026394635.1 Methanoregula sp.
CTGTTCCCGCCAAGCTGCTGTTCGATCTGGTATACATACGGGTCCCAGACAACAGCGGCATCGGAATCACCACTGACCACACTTTTTACAACGTCGGCAGGGGTGAAGAGGTGGACATTGATGTCGTGAATGTCCATTCTGTTGAGGGTAAGATACCTCCCGAGGGAAAACTCAGCAATAGTGCCTTTCGGAACGGCAATCGTTTTTCCTTTCAGGTCAGATGGCGTTGAAATTCCCCTGTTGCTCCGAACGATAAGCATAATATTATCACTCTTTGCCGTAGTTGTGATGATTCGAATGTCCTGAGAATTGAAACTGTTTGCCACCCCGACAAATTCTGTCGCATACGCAAGGTCTGCGTTTCCCGCAAGGAGTTCCTTCATCGCATACGAGCCGGCGGGAAACTCCTTTATAGTTACATTCAGCCCGTTCTTAGAAAAATATCCTTGTTCCTCGGCTACCAGGGTTAATATCGAAGAATCCAGTGTGCCGCTTGCGATGGTGAGAGGCTTTTTGGGAACCTGATGGATGGAGGGATGGATCTGGAGATACCATACGCCAACAACGAACCCTATTCCAATAAACAACAGAATAACGAGATAAAGTATTGTTTTCTGTTCCATAACCACCAATGACAGAACAAGAAAGTATAATATGATATAGTTATGGGCAGATCTCACATTCAGGAATTAATTCCGGTGCCGTTGCGGTCACGTATACCGGTACATCCCTTTCGGCACCGTAATCTCGAACCGGGCGCCTTTGCCGGGCTCGCCGTTTTCGATGATTGTCATACCAGACATGTCAAGAAATTCCCGGACAAAGAACAGCCCAAATTTACCTACCCCTCCCACGACCCGGTCGAATATATGGACTTTTTGTCCGGGCGGAATACCAACACCGTCATCCTCACAGATCAAAATGAGACCATCCGGTTTTTCCTGGCAGCTAAAGGATATACGGGTGAATGTTTTACTATGTTTCACCGTATTGTCAATCAGGTTGTAAAATACCCGGTCAATCAAAGGATCAGAATATATTTCAAGTCCGTGGA
>JAPKXV010000122.1:1136-2654 GCA_026394635.1 Methanoregula sp.
GAGCGAAGCCTGCATCCGGATTCTTGGTTCCAGGGGAATCCACCGAATCTGGTCCACCCCCATTTGCTGGTACTCTTTCGTATTTCTGATGAGATGATGGATTGACTCCAGAACGACTTCCTCTTTTTCGAGAAGGGCTATCCGTTCGTTTTCGCGTCCTTTTTCTTTACCGATCTCAATATATCCCCGCAATGCCGTCACTTTGTTCTGGATATCCTGGAAGGTCACATCTGTCATCAGGGCAAGTTTACGGTTCGCGAGATTGAACCGCTCCTCTGCCTGCTTACGTTCGGTGATATCTTCGGAAATTCCCAGCAAATATTTCGGTTTCCCCGCTTCATCAACGAGGGGGATTTTCTTAGTGTGGAGTATTCTTTCCCCCCTGTTCAGGGTCTGTATTTTCTCCTCGGGAATATCCGTCAATTGATTCGAGCGAAGAACGTCCCTGTCCTTTCCGATGAAAAAATCAGCCTGATCTTTCGGGAAGAAATCATAATCGTTTTTCCCCAACAATTTTTCTCGTGAATATCCAAGAAGATCTTCTCCAGCCTTATTGAACCGCACAAACCGGAGATCCTCTGCATCCTTCACAAAAATCATGTCGGGAATTTGTTCGACGATATTAATGAGGAATTGCTCGCTCTCCCGGAGGGCAGATAATACCAATCTTGGGGATACCTGTTTTAATGACCTCCATATCGTCTTTGTAATATTTCTCTGCCATCTCCGGAAACAGATCGGAGGCACTTTTACCCTCAATTTCTTCGATGGACTTCCCAAAAGCTTTCGCGGCTGCCGGATTGACCCGGATAAAGGTATTTTTTGTATCCTTTTCCCAAATCATCGCCGGAGCATTATTGACAATTGTCGAATGATCCGCGGCAAGCGTATGAAGTGCGTCCTCCGCCTGTTTCCGTTCCCTGATACTCTCCCATTCCTTGAGTGCCCGTTCGGCAATCCGGGGCAGGTACTTGAACGTGAATTCGGATTTTACCACGTAATCGATCGCCCCGGATTTCAGCATATCCACAGCAAGTTTCTCGTTCCCATGGCTTGTCGTGATAACAAGCGGTGTCGTGATCTGCCCGTCTTTTCGTGGCAGGATATCGATACCTTTCCCGTCGGGAAGGAGCCAGTCAGCGATGATCAAATCGGGAGGGTTTTTTAAAAGAGCCGCCCGGGCATCCTTTACGCTTTGAGCAAAAGTCAGCGTGTAGTTTGGGGCTGCCAGCTGAAAACCCCGTCGGATGAGTTCGATATGCGCATCGTCATCCTCAAGCACGAGAACATGGTAAAGTTTTCTTTCTGTCGCCATATTCCGGGTATCGTGGCTATCATTCATGGGGCAAAAACTCAGTCAATGTGTGGTTTCGTGTTCCAGCCGAGCCAATAGAACCCAAGGTCGTCCATCAGTTTTGTGAATGTTTTAAAGTCGAGGGGTTTTACTACGTAGCTGTTCGCATGGTAATCATAAGATTTGGCTACGTCGTTTTCCGCGCTGGAACTCGTCAGGATCAC
>JAPKXV010000133.1 GCA_026394635.1 Methanoregula sp.
AAAGCCCCAGCCGTGATTTGAACACGGGACCTGCTGATTACAAGTCAGCCGCTCTGCCAACTAAGCCACTGAGGCGCCATATCAATTTGACATTGGTTGCTAAAAAAGGTGGTGCTCCCTACATTCTGACGATGCCCCCGCACACCTTTGCAAACACATTAAACCCCCGGCAACGGAAATTATTGCAGAGATGGCGCAGCTTACCGTGGACATAGGGGGTCGGGCGGGCGTTGATTGCCGGGGGTTCTGCGAATACTGCTATTTTAAGCATGTAAAAAAAGTCCAGGCATTTGGTTGCCGGTACTGTCTTCCGTTCAAGAAAGGCTGTGATTATTGTACCAAAGGAGTGAAAGAGCAGTACAGCGGATTTAAGGACATGAAGTCAATTGCTGATGAGGTCCTCGCAACCCTTCAGGCAACGAGGGATGACCTTTCGCGAGTGACCATCAGCGGCGGCGGAGACCCGAGCTGTTACCGCTTGGCAGTATGGAGGCACCGCTCCACATTGGATATACCAGTGGCAAAGGCTGGGACGATCCGGCCATCGCCGATCTCCTCATCGATAACGGCCTTTCCGAAGTCTCCTTCACTGTTTTTGCTTCAGATCCAAAACTGCGTCGAAGATATATGCACGATCCCTCACCAGAGATATCTTTAAAAATTCTTGAACGACTCTGCGATTCGGCTGATGTCTATGGAGCAGCTGTTGTGCTGCCGGGGATTAATGACGGGGAGGTGCTTGAACGGACATGTGCATGGCTGGAGGAGCGGGGTGCTAAAGGATTGATCCTGATGCGATTTGCCAACAGGACAGACCAGGGTTTAATCCTTGGTAATGCTCCTGTCATCAAGGGGCAGCGCGTCCATTCAGTTGATGAATTCCACGACCTTGTGACCGATCTCAGCAAACAGTTCAAAATGAAGATATCCGGAACCCCTCTCTGGGATCCGGAGATTGGCTCACCGTTCGTAATCCTGTCAGAGCCTGACCTGATTGCAAAACTCCCCCGCGTGCAGCGATGCGCAACGGTCATCGGCGGTAGTGTTGCAGCACCCTGTATCCAGCGCGTTCTTGAAGCATGCGGTTCAAAATCACCTGTTTTTGCAGTGCATAAGGAGATCGCCTGTCTCATAACAATAGATGATCTGAAAACCATCAGCCCTGCAACGCTTGCATCAACAGTCATCCTTCCGGGACGCGCATTTGTCCACATGCGGGAAGCGCAGGAAATTCTGAGTTCAGATGGTATTGAGCGGGAAGTAATATGGGGCCCGGAGATGCTCACGGCTGATGCAGAGACAAGCATGGGTATGACGCGGAATCAGGTTCTTGCCATGGAGATGGATGGATTTGCCGATCTGATCCGGTTAATCAATCTCTATGGAGATTGATCAATCATCCAAAAATGGCAGGATCTAAAAAAGAATAAGGTCAAATTAATGCAGCCGTGATGCCGAGCACCCCGGACTGGATGATCACTGCGACTGCGATGATCACACCGCCCATCATGAGTGCAACGGCAACATTGCCTTTCT
>JAPKXV010000427.1 GCA_026394635.1 Methanoregula sp.
CTTCTCCAGTTCCTGAGTAGGGATCGTCGAAATAATCGTGTCATACCGGTCTCCATTGACCTCCCATGCACCATTAGTGTGGCGGATTGCCAATACCGGAGACGTTCGCAGGATACGTCCCCCGTTTTTTTGAACCGATCCTTCAAGTGCATCGATCAGGTGATGAAACCCCCCTCTGAGATATCCAAGGCGCTCCCCTGATAGCCCGCGGTTCGAGCGGATCGCGATCCGCGAGAGAAGCCATGCTGCAGATACATTCCTGCGGTTCTCCCCGAATTTGCTGTTGAGAAGAGGTTCAAAGAACGACTGATAGACTCCCTTACCAAGAGTTTCGGTGATGAACTGTTCAGCGGAGATTCGATCGAGTTTACTGGTATCGATCTTTTTTGCTCTCAGGGTGAGCCATGCAAGTTTTGCTTTGTCACCCAGAGAGATATATGGGTATTTCAAAATCTCAAATGGCGTGTTCAGGGGAAATGCCATATTCCCGGCATAATATCCGCTGGTTGCACAGAGCCATTCGAGTTTGTCGTGTAATTTTAATTCCTTCAGCAGTTTAAAAAAATTTATATCGCCCGAAAAACAGTGATGGTAGAACTGTTCGATCCTGTAATTATTGATCTGGTACGAAGAAAGGCACCCTCCAAGGGGGGATCTTCTCTCGAAAAGATCGATCTCATGCATTCCTGACAGCCTGTTGGCAGCGACAAGACCGGTCAATCCTCCGCCGATGATACAAATTCTCATAATTGATATCTGTAGTATTTTTTTGGCCGAAATGAAAAAGCCTCCTACCAAATCCCTTATTTTTCAAAAAATCCCTCGTGTACTTATAAGAAAGTTTTTGTACTGCAGAATTAAAGTTCTCTAAACAAAAGGACTTAAAACAAATAACATTCATACGTACGTTCATCCCAGTGGTTGGTGTCTCCGGATGAGAGTGTTTTTCATAGGGTTCGGTCAAGCGGGCGGAAAAATTGTCGATATGTTCATCGAACAGGACAAAAAGCTCGGGACCAACAGCTTCCGTGGGATTGCCGTCAATACAGCACGCACAGACCTGATGGGACTCAAACACATCGAGATGCGTGACCGGATTTTGATCGGGCAGACCATGGTGAAAGGCCATGGTGTGGGAACCGATAATGTCACCGGTGCACGGGTAACCGCTGATGAGATCGACAGCATCATAACTGCAATCGACATACGGGGCACGCACGATGTGGATGCATTTGTCATCGTCGCAGGTCTCGGCGGGGGCACCGGGTCCGGCGGTTCACCGGTGCTTGCACGCCACTTAAAAAGGATCTACCGGGAACCGGTATATGCACTTGGCATCATTCCCGCTCCTGAAGAGGGCCGTCTCTATTCATATAATGCAGCACGGAGCCTGACAACCCTTGTCAACGAAACCGACAACTGTTTCATCTTCGATAACAGTGCCTGGAAAAATGAAGGGGAAAGTGTAAAAAGTGCATTCCAGCGCCTGAATAATGAAGTTGTCCGGCGGTTTTCGATACTCTTCCGCGCCGGCGAAGTGAGTCGCATGGGTGTAGGGGAGATGGTTGTCGACTCAAGTGAGATCATCAATACCCTCCGGGGTGGCGGAATTACATCGGTGGGATACGCGATCAGTGAAGTGATAAGCAAACATACCAAGAAGAAGCGGGGAATTTTCGGGGGACTCAAAGACAAGTTCCATAAAAAGGAGGCCAACGAAGAAGTTCTCCTTGGTGAGGACAAATCTGCAAAAATTATCTCTCTCGTTCGCAGGGCCATGCTGGGCAGGCTCACGATGCCCTGTGACTATTCCACTGCTGAACGGGCACTGGTGCTCATTGCCGGCCCTCCTGATCAGATGGACCGCAAGGGTGTTGAGAAGGCAAAGAGCTGGGTTGAGGAAAATATTGCGGGTGTTGAAGTCAGGGGCGGGGACTACCCGGTTGACAGTGAATATGTGGCAGCGGTTGTCATGCTTGCGACTGTTGGTAACGCCCCCCGTATCAAGGAACTTCTCGATATCGCAAAAGAGACAAAGGAAGATGTTATAAAGTCAAAGGAGAAAAAATCGAATATGTTTGATGAGGGTATCGAACCGTTATTTGAGTGAGGATCATGATGAAGAGGACCTGTAGAATCCTGTTGGCAAGCCTAATTCTTATCTGTTGCATTCCGTTCGTTTCTGCATATATGATCAATAATGTGAACATTGACCCGTCAGGAAGCCTTACACCCGGCCAGAGAGCATCCGTAACCTATGGGGTCAGTTTTCCTCTGACAAATGGAAGAACGTTTGAATCAGCAAATACTCTGGACATGTATACCGATCTTACAAATGCAAAATGGTCTATTGTCAAGATCGAGACCTATGAACAGGTTGCCCCTATCGAAACCCCGCTAGGTAATTATGGAGGGCCCCGGGCACAAGTGACTGGCTGGCTCCTGAGTTATCAAGACCGTGAATTAGCGATACGGGTCACTCTTGATGGTGTTGCACCAGAAGTTGACACGACCCAGAATAAAACAATATTAAAGGTCATCGAGCTGGATTCCTATGGCCAGCCCGTATCAACAACAGGCTATGTTAAAGAGGCCATCGTTGTAAATATCGCTGATATAAATAATGCAATCTCTGTCGCCGATTCAAATTTACAGGTCTTCAGGACTCATATCGATGAAAAGTATGCAATTGAAGTTGATACTTCTGCAGCGGAAGGAAAATATAATGAAGCGAAGGCGGCCATCGACAGCGCAAGATCCCAACCCTCCTCCCAATACGCGGGGGCTCTGGCAAGCCTGACCAACGCACAGAACCTCATCGCCGATGGTGAAAAGACCCTTGACAAAGCATGGGCGGAAAAGGCAGTTGCCGATGCGCAGCTCCCGATTACGAATGTCGATCTGGTAATTGCCTTTGTAAAACCGAACATCAGCAGCACTGATTCCCGTCTCTCTCCCATCATATCCAAACGGGAGGTTGCAGCGGGATCCATCTCCACGGCAAATGACGAGATATTTGCAGGAAACTATGAACGTGCTCGTGAGAAAGCTCAGGAAGCATATACCAAAGGAAACGAGTCATATACGGATGCCCTTGATTTAAAAAAGCAGATCAGTGAAGGGTTCAATCCGCTGGGATCGGTCGGGAAACTCTTTGGTTCCGGCACCCTTGTTATCATCATTGGTGTGGTTGCCGTCGTGCTGGTTGTTGTCGGTGTCATCATTTACCGCAAACGCTCCCGTTGGGATGAACTGGGATAATCATATAATTTTTTCGATTTTTTTCTGGCTCAGGTAAAATCCTGATCTGATACGGGATCTTAATTCATGGAGTTCGATGTTATTAACGTGGAGTTTATCCTCGTGAAGATATCGAGGTTCATGCTCCCCATCTTACCGTCGCGGTGAAGATAATAGTCAGATAAACGATCCTCATTATCATAGAACGAGAACCAGTAACTCAGTTTATAGGTTGTTTTATTGTAGCCCTCCAATGACTCATAACTCGCGCCGTCATGCAGGATGATCGTAGCCGGTTTTGACCCCGTCAGCGTCGTTTCATCCTCTTTATCAGCATAGAACTTGATCTTATCCCAACGGTCACCACGATAATACCAGGGGAGTGGCCAGTAATTTTTCGATGCCAGCACAATCTTATCGGAGTGATCGATGATTTTCATGACCATTCGCATATCTTCCGAGTTCTGGACCTGCACGATGGGCTCATTGATATCCACGGGTACAAAGGCAATGTGCCAGGTCATTGCAACCAGGAAGAGTGTCCCGACAATTGCAAATGCAGCCTTCTGCCAGTTGAGCTTGTATACAGCGACAAACGTCATCGGGAGCAGCTGGTGAATAAGCAGCCAGGGTACTTTTTCCCCGACATAGGCATAGAACGCCATGGAGAGGAGCATCCACCAGATACAGAACCGGAAAAATTCATCGGATTTTTTAGATTCTTGATCTCTCCCGGTCAATTGCCGGCGGCTTACTGCAACAAGTTCCGGGGTCGGAAGCGAGTATGTCCGGTGGGCGATCCAGTTTTTTGCACGTTTCAATGTGAGTGCAACATTGGTACCCGATATAAAAAATTGTAAGGTTCCGACCATTGCGAGGATGAAGACTGGCACCTCATACAGCAGAAACAGGGGAATATAGAAAAACCACGGCCCGCCAAGCCGCTGCTCGTTATGCATTGCCGTCCAGTGCTCGATCGCCTGGTACCATCCCGTAGTATTCAGCATGTAATCTTGGCCAACAAGGGTGCTGATATGCGCACCGAATGCCGAGTACAGGATACTCATGATGGTGACGACCAGAATTACGCAAATTACTAGGTCGGTTTTCCAGCCGGGAGGTAAAATGAACCGCCTTCTCCAGACAGCATAGAAGAAAAATATCCCAAAGATAATGAGGATAACAGGCATCTCCTCCTTGCAGGAGAGCCCTCCGGCTATAGCAATTGCCGCAAGGATGGCATACCTTGTCTGTC
>JAPKXV010000015.1:0-2722 GCA_026394635.1 Methanoregula sp.
CTGACATCATCGAACAGGAAGAACTCGTACTCCGGCCCCCAGAAACTTGTATCGGCGATGCCGGTAGACTTGAGATATTCTTCAGCTTTTTGAGCGATAAAACGGGGATCACGGGTATATGGCTGTTTGGTAAGAGGATCAAAGACGTTACAGATGATCGAGAGCGTAGGTACTTCGCAGGCAGGATCGACAACCGCGGTGGAGGTATCCAGGTAGAGGAGCATGTCTGACTCCTGGATCTTCTGGAACCCTCTGATGGAGGAGCCATCGAACCCGATGCCTTCCGACCAGATACCGGACTTGGGATCGGAGGAACTGTTCAGCTCCGAAGCTGGGATTGAGAAATGCTGCCAGAGGCCCGGCAGGTCGTTGAATTTTAAGTCAACGATCTGGATATTCTTCTTTTTGATAAGAGCGTGAACTTCACTGATTTGCTCTTTTGTCATTTCTGTCATTTTTTCTGGTTTATGCGCTTGCGCCATTCTAACACCGTCCGATATACAGATGCACTGAGACGCTGCTCAACGCATGTGCAATATAAACAGGCATTTCTTCGTGATGCCTGGTCTGCACTATAGTGTATGTTCTATTTAGGAATATTTAAATATGTAGGAACGAATATTCTTTCCTACTATCTGCAAAAACTTACGAATGGATCAGGGATAGGAGAAGGACATGATGACAGAAGGCAGGAAGGTATAGTTTTCCGGGAGATTCCGGATGACAGTATTACCATGTACAGTCTCATGCCGCCTGCATGATCCGTGGCACCAGTCGGGGACCAACCGCCCCGAAGTGGCGCGAATCCAATCTTGTGTATCACAGGTGAAATGAATGGCAATTGATTCAGGAGCAACAGCATGGATCCTCGCCTCAACGGCGCTCGTCATGATCATGACGCCGGGCGTAGGATTGTTCTACGGGGGTCTTGTCCGGAAGAAGAACTTCATCAACATGATCACCCTGTCGTTCGTTGCCTTTGCGCTCGTCAGCATCCAGTGGGTGCTGGTCGGGTACTCCCTCGCATTCGGTCCGGATGTCGGCGGGTTCATCGGCAACTTACAGTACCTAGGATTAAATGATGTGGGCATGCAGCCCGGCCCGTACAGCCCGGTCATTCCGGGATTGCTGTACATGGTCTTCCAGCTCGTAGTTGCCACGGTGACCATGGCCATCGTGACCTCGGGATTTGCCGAGCGGATCAAGTTCAGCTCGTACCTCGTCTTTGCGGCACTCTGGACCACGATTGTCTATGATCCTCTTGCCCACTGGGTATGGGGTGGCGGCTGGTCCTCGCAGTTCGGTGCAATCGACTTTGCCGGCGGTACAGTCGTCCACATCAGTTCCGGTTTTGCCGCGCTTGCACTTGCCCTCGTGATCGGGAAACGTGTCGGCTACGGCAAGAACGCGATGGAGCCGGCAAACATCCCGTGGTCCATTCTCGGCGCGGCCCTGCTCTGGTTCGGCTGGTTCGGGTTCAACTCGGGCAGTGCGGTCGATGCGAACGGCCTCGCAGCAGTAGCGTTCGTCACCACCAACACGGCAGCAGCAGCGGCTGCAATCGCGTGGATGCTCGTCTCGTGGGCCCATGGCGGCAAACCGAGCTCACTCGGGTTTGTATCAGGTGCTGTGGCCGGCCTCGTGGCGATCACCCCCGCAGCGGGGTACGTGACACCGATGGCAGCGATCATTATCGGTGGTGTGGCGGGTGTCATCTGCTACAGCATCATGATCTGGAGGCAGAGCAAGGGAGTCGACGAAAGCCTCGACGCCTGGGCAATCCACGGCATGGGTGGCCTCTGGGGAGCGCTCGCAACGGGTATTTTTGCTGTTGCGGCGATCAACGGCAAATCAGGCCTCCTTGAAGGTAACATGAGTCAGTTCATCTCCCAGGTCGTGGGTGCGGGTGCAGCAGTCGTCTATGCCTTCGGGGTCACCTACATCCTCGCAGTCATCGTCGACAAGACGATCGGACTGCGCGTATCGGAAGAAGAAGAATATGTCGGTCTCGACATCTCGCAGCACGGGGAGCGGTGCTGATCCGAAGGGATCAAAAATGAAACTGGTCAAAGCAATCATTAAACCGGAACGATTCGAGTTTGTCAAAAAAGCACTGGAAGACAAGGGCTTTGTCAGCATGACCACATACGAGATCCGGGGACGGGGTACGCAGAAGGGTACCTCCATGGAATGCCGGGGAGGCCTGATGACGGAAAGATGTTGACGCAGTGATCTCCACCATCACTGAATCAGCCCGTACCGGGAAGTTCGGCGACGGGAAGATCTTTGTCATTCCGGTTGAGAAGGCCATCCGGATCCGCACCGGAGAGATCGAGGAGTAAGAGGAAAACCAGAATATCATCACACCTCTTTGATATCTTTCCCTGCCGGTACGGGGGTTTACCACCCCCGGGCCGGCTTTTAGATGCTGCACTCTTATCAGTGCAGGAAATGCCAAACACAACTTGTAGGGGAGTTTATTCCGGATTCTTTTATGCAGAACTGGAAGCATGAAGCAACCCTTGTGTTTAGGCCCATTAAGAGGAAATCCAGCGATCTTTGATGTTGTTATAAGGAGAGGGTGAGAGCCAATCATGAAGATGATCTGGGCCGTAATCCGGCCTGAGTCGGCGCAACGGGTGATCAAAGCCCTTGATATTGCCGGGATTGGGGGAATTACCCGCCTCCACGTTACAGGTCACGGTAAGGAGATGGGTATTAC
>JAPKXV010000015.1:2749-4729 GCA_026394635.1 Methanoregula sp.
CGACGTAGCAAAAACGGTCATGATCATCCGGAAGGAGGCGAAGACCGGCCCTAAAAACACACCCGGGGAAGGTACTATCGGGAACGGGAAGATCTTCGTTACCTACCTTGAGGATACATTCGCGATCCGGACCGCCGGTAAGGGAGGGGGAAACTGAAAAAGTATGAAGCAGATCATCGCCATCCTCCGGGAAGAACAGGTTGAAAATACCAAACAGTCCCTTATGGCCATCGGCGTCATGGGTGTTACATTCCTATATGTCACCGGCCGCGGCCAGCAAAAGGGGAGAGTCAGCGCATGGGAACCGGGCGAAAAATTAAACAGGAGTATGCGGATGCAGCCTGAAAACGCCCCGTTCTGTAACGATTCACCGGATGCCGGGACCGAAATGACCGGGTCACAGGCTTACCCTGATACCGAGTTCGCACTCGGTTTCCTGCCAAAACGAATGCTCGTCATCATCTCGTGTGATGTGGAGGTTAACCGGATTGTCCAGGCAATCGTGAACAGCAACCAGACCGGCCGGCATGGCGACGGGAGGATCTTCATCTGCCCGATGATCAGTGCCATGCGGGTCAGGACGGGGGAAAAGGGCGACAAGGCCCTGTCATGAAACGAAAAAAGCAGATTCTGTAAGGAGGGAGTCCATGAAATTAATTCGTGCAATTATCAGATCCGAATCCACACCACGGGTGATTGAAGCGCTGGAAAAAAATAGCATCTTTGCCATGACACGAATGAATGTTACCGGGCGGGGCAAGGAAATGGGAATTACCCAAGGATCTATACGGTATACGGAGATGCCAAAAGAAATGCTGATGATCGTTCTTCCTGATGACGTTGTGACCAAGGCTGTCAGGGTGATTGAAACAGCAGCAAGAACCGGCAAAAAGGACTATCCTGCTGCAGGAAATCCCGGCGATGGAAAGATTTTTGTGTCCGATGTTGAGGAATCCCGTACGATCAGGACCGGCGAAAAATAAAAGAGAGCGGATACGTATGAAAGAGATCATTGCTATTATCCGTACAGAGCAGGTGGAACCAACAAAAGGTGCTCTTGAATCCATCGGGGTCAAAGGGGTTACATTTGTCAATGTCATTGGGCGTGGAAGGCAGAGAGGAACAATCCATGCACCGGATCCAGAGGGCACCCTGCGGCGAGAAGTTGGTGTTTACATCATGCAGCAGCGTGGTATAATCTGTGATGCCGATGATCCAAAATACCATGTTCCCGTTCAAAAAGAAATCGAACTGGGATTTCTCCCGAAAAAAATGCTCATGATAGTGGTAAATGACGATGAAGTACCCCTTATTGTTGATGCTCTTACTCAAATCAACAGGAGTGGACAGAAAGGTGACGGGAAGATCTTTGTCTGCCCTATGACCGATGCTGTCCGTATACGAACCGGGGAACACGGGGATAAGGCATTGTCATAAAAAGAGTGAATAATGTCAGATGGAAAGAAAAATACCTGCGCAGTTCCTCTGCCACCCCGGTACATTGTGCTCAGCAAATCAGAACCTCCGTATGATCTGATCCTGGAGCAGTTGGAGAACTCCAAAAGTCCGATGATCGGATCATCGTATTATTACATCAGGGCGGGTTACGGATGGCGCTGCTTATGCAGGATACGACCAACCTGCGGCCCGGTGCTGTATCACGAAATCCTGGATCCCGGGCATGGCGGAGTATCAGATGAGGATATCCGTGAAGCGATAGAACAGGATACGCATTTTTTTACGTTGCCCGGATTTTACTGCATCTCGGTTGGGATTGAAAAGAAACTGCGGGCTGTGTGTGAAGGAGAACATTATACTAGTGTCTTAACCATTTAATTCTTATACATAACACTTAAACATCTTCTTGTCTGCCTTATCCCGCGTAAACTTCCAGTTGATTTTCTTTTTCTGCTCATTTCTATGATTTGTCCAAGCAACCACCTCGCGGGTCAATGTCTCAATGTCACCAATTCGTCTGCC
>JAPKXV010000067.1 GCA_026394635.1 Methanoregula sp.
CTGGTATCTCTTACCTGGATTTCAAACCCGTCGGCTACCATGAAAACAATTACACGTGCGCTGCCTGTGGCCGTAAGGGTACAGACTATATAGAGAAAGCCACGCCTGCACGTGAATCCAGGAAGGACAAGCTGGCGGTACGGATCTGTAAGAAATGTTTTGAGGTGGCCGCGAGCAAGGAGCGGACCAAGGGCCCACCGCTCCCGGGAATTATCGTTATCAGCCGGTTGATGAGGATATCGAAGGACATCGGCCGCTGCTCGGTATGCAACCACGGGAAAGCGGTGTACCATGACCGGGAGGCGGGGATACGGTTATGTCAGCAATGTTATGACCGTGAAGCCCGGGCTGTCGGCTACGTGAAAGGCGGTGTGGGTGGATGACCGACCGCTACCACCGGGAGATCGACTGCGTGGCCTGTCGCAGGACGGGGCGGCTCTTCCGGAAACGGAAACTCCCCGAACCGTGCCTGGTATGCAACGGTACCGGTCGCATGGGGGTGGTCCCATAACCCCGGAAGAAGTCAGACAACACCTTCCGGTGTTTCTCGCTGGCAAAACATTCGCAGCCCGTGATGCTATTTTATGGGGGATTATGGCCCTTGCAGGTGTGCAGATCACAGCCCGGCAAGTGACCGGCGGGATGTATAGCAAGGAAAAATTATGGATTACCCGGTACATGAACCACGATGAGTTATGGGAACGTACCGGGTCCTCATCAAGCCCGAGGTGGAAGAGAAAATGACAACGGTGACGGTAACGATCAGTACGGCGATCAAGATTGTAAAGGCCCGGAACGCCGCTATTCCGAGGTGGAAAATATGGCGGGAACGTAACCATGCCGCCTATCTTCTGCGGAAAAAGGCATACAGGGAGCGGAATCTTGGCGTTATCCAGCAAAAAGACAGGGAAAGGAAGCGGCTGCAAAGGAAGGCTAAACCAGCCTCAACAAAAGCACAACAGCGGGCGATATCTAAGGGGGTGGCCTGATGGTACCCCTGCATTCACGGTTCGCTTCTGCTTTCCGGCCAATTTTCGGATTATCAGGGAATTCGCCTGATGAAGTTTCCAATGGTATCCGGGGGACCCGCACTTCCAAACTGGACTACGGAGTCGGTAAATTCGGTATCATTCAGAAAGATAGGCTGGAGATCCATTCTGACCCCGGTGAACAAGGGTTTATCCTGCTGAATGAGGATATTGACGCGGTACTCGACGGGGATAAACGGGATATCAGGCGGCTCGATGCCAGGGACCTGGCCCATGTCCGTCCGGTTATTTCAATCGGGGAGGGCGTTGAATATTGTTATTTCACTGTATTATTATCCGGTTCCTTTGCGTTCGGTGTCACCATTGCACCGTTCGTATTAACATACGTTACCAATTTTTTTAGTCTTCACACACAACCCGGTCTGTCACGAAATATCCGGATGCCTCAAATGAAGTCGTGATATCCTCTTCGGTAACCGAGGAACGTCCATACCGCTCCGCGGACATCACGCTCCGCTTCACCAGGTCTATTCCTACCCGCATATCCCCACACTTCACGAGGTGACCGATAAGAAATGTGAACACTTCGTTAGATATGACACCCGGGTTAAGCCCGGCCTGGACCCGGTCGAAGAGGATCTTTCGGACCTGCCTCTTTTAGTATTGCGGGAAATAGACTTCACAGGGGCGGAGGACAGAGATAATACAGGAATCAGGGGCCTGCCTTTCGTCAACCTTCAATGTGCTCATCATCAGGAGGAAAACCACTCCCGCTTTTCGGTATTCCTTAAAGAGACTGATAAGTGGGGAGATAATAATATTGAGCAGATATCCTGGCAGGAGGGCGTCCGCATTGTCAAAAC
>JAPKXV010000279.1:0-5076 GCA_026394635.1 Methanoregula sp.
CTGCACGAAGGCACCCGATCTCTCCGGTGTCAGCGGACTCGCAGCGCAGGCAATGAGGACGCTTGCGTTTGCCCATAAGGAGATCATTGACGGCGACGACAGCGAATCGGGCCTTGTCTGGGATGGGTACGTTGGTATCCGCGACCCCCTCAGGGATAATATCAGGGAGTCAGTGGCCCGCTGCCAGAACGCAGGCATCAGGGTCCGGATGGTTACCGGGGATAATCCGGAAACAGCACAAGCCATAGCAAAGGATTCAGGGATCCATACCAACGGCACCGTCATGACCGGCAGGGAGTTCCGTTCGCTTCCGGAAGATAAGCAGGTCGGGGCAGCAGAACAACTTGATGTGATGGCCCGGGCTGAACCGATGGACAAGCTGCTCTTGGTAAAAGCGCTCCAGAAGAACGGGGCTGTTGTCGCGGTAACCGGTGACGGGACGAATGACGCCCCGGCGCTCAAGCATGCGGACGTCGGGCTGGCAATGGGGATTGCCGGGACGGAAGTGGCACGCGAGGCGAGTGATATCATCCTGCTTGACGATTCCTTCTCCTCAATAACAAATGCCGTCTGGTGGGGGAGGTCGCTCTACGAGAACATCCAGCGGTTCCTGCTCTTCCAGATCACGATCAACTTCTGTGCCTGCATCCTCACCTTCATCGCACCGCTGCTGGGTTATCCGGAACCTTTTACCATCCTCCAGATCCTCTGGATCAACCTAATCATGGACACGCTGGCAGCATTCGCGCTCTGTTCGGAAGCCCCCCATACCGGGCTGATGAACCGGCCCCCCGTCTCCCGGAACGAACCGATCATCACCCCGTTTATGTGGGCGTCGGTTATCGTAACGGGCGTCTTTTTCATCATCGCCGGACTTCTCCAGATGATGACCGGGTTTATGGGTGGCACAACACCTGCGGAAGTCAGCACCGTATTCTTTGCTGCGTTTGTCATTGCCCAGGTCTGGAACGGCATCAACTGCCGGGCGATGGGCGGGACCATGCCCCCGTTTTTCCGGGGCAACCCGACATTCTTTGCGGTCATGGGCCTGATTGTTGCCACCCAGGTCCTGATCGTGCAGTACGGCGGGGCGGTGTTTGACACGGTACCCCTCTCACCTGCACAGTGGGCACGCATTATCGTCATGTCGGCAACGGTCCTTGTCATCGGTTTTCTGCTTCGCACTGGATTCCGCCGCTTCACCGCAGCCACTGCTGCCTGATGTGAACGCATA
This sequence comes from Methanoregula sp., assembly GCA_026394635.1. GTDB lineage: Archaea > Halobacteriota > Methanomicrobia > Methanomicrobiales > Methanospirillaceae > MVRE01. The sequence continues at coordinate 1,235 of JAPKXV010000279.1, forward strand.
CGAGATCTCATTCCACGCCTTGTCCAGCAGATCCCGGTAGTACGGGACATCGAATGACCCGGTACTCCACACGGGATCGACCTTGTACTTCCGGGCGTCCCGTACAACATAGCTGATCTTCATACCGGGCGCAACGGCAACACCCTCATTACGGTACGCGTTCACCGCCGCCCCTTCGATGCACCGGTGCACGTACGTGAGCCGGCTGATCCGCCGGTTGATTGCCAGATCAGGTGCCGGTGCACCGGGCAGGTCCTGCACAGCATGCCGGTAGATTGCGGTTACCTGATCTTTAACGGCCCCGATCCCGTTGATCGTTGCAGCGCCCGACATCACGGAGAGCATCCCGCGCTGCATATTCCTGATATATTCCGGGGTGTCATGCCTTCGGGCTGCGATCCCCCGTACTTTTACGCTCCCGTCAGACATCCTGCCGTAATAGCGGTTGTACGAGCCGGCCCCGTCATTCTGCGGCAGGAACGTGATCCAGTCGAAATGTTCGACCTCTGTGGGCAGCCCGGTCTCCTGCTCGACACGGGCTTTCAGCGCACCGGCAGGCGGCCCCTGCACCCAGAGGCAGTCCACGATCCCGTGCAGCACACAAAACCCCATGGACTCCGCGATATCCTTAGTAAGCATCAGGATGTCGCGGGATCGCCCGGTGATCCCCTCGTGCACCTCGATCCTGCCGAACTTTGCGTTCTTGTAGCCGGTATACCCAAAGCAGGTTACCAGCATCCACTTGAGGATGGAGTCGGTGCCGGCATACCGGGAATCCTGCTTCTTCATCTGCTTTGTCGCGATCCTCAGGGCGAGGAGCGGGGCGAGGACTGCCGGCAGGAACCCGTGCCGTTCCGGGTGCCCGATGGTCTCGGGCGAGAGGTTCGACTGCACGATGATGGAAGGGTACAGCGAGGTGAAATCGATCTCGTCCACGTTCTCGTAGACCCCCGGCAACGGCTGGAACATCATCCCGCCCCGGTCTGCTTCCTTAAGTTCGGAGAAACGCCGCACCGCCTCCACATCGCTTTTGCGGAACGGTACGGCAATTCCCCGGCGGACCGCTTCGTACACCTCGTAACTTGAGATGAGTGTGCCCGGCGTGAACCGTGACGCAAGGTTCGGGGAGATCCCGGAGAGCCTTGCTGCCATGAGCACTCCCTCAAGCCCCCCTTCCCGGTACACGAAGCTCTGCTCAGTGTCGATCAGGATCCGGCCGTCCGGGATAAGCGCCGATTCCTTGTGCTCCATCCTGCCGTAACTCCAGTACGACCGTGCGCTCATCGCCCGGTACCTGCCGCTCCGGGAAAACGGCATGTCAAGCCCGTAAGTCCGTGCCTGCCGCTGCAGTTTCGGCATCCACGTATCGGCATCCGGCATGAGGATCACATCAGGGTCGCATCCGGCAACGAGCGGGAAGAGGCTGGCAAGCACATCGCGATCCTTCCCGTGCAGGTGCTCAGTACCCTCAAAAATTACATCGATATCGGAGCATGTGGATGAAAGAACCGGGTCATCATGGATGCGTATCTCCATCAGGCGCAGGTCGCAGGACAGATCCGGCAGGAAGCGGGACCCGGACTCTGTGCAACAGGGGACGATCCCGCGTTCTGCCATGAAGCGCTGGTCGATACGCACGTCCACGTTGAAGAGCTGCGCTTCATACTGTGTCTGCTGCTCGATCGCTTCTGCTACAGGACGCCCGGCAAAGACTTTGTATCCTGCAAGTTCGCCGAAGATCGTCATAAATGTGCACTCCTCTGCACGGCACTCGCTCTCCAGCGCCGCGATCATCCCGTGGTGCGGGTGCGGGTCGGGCAGGTGGAGGAAGAACGGCGGGGCATACTCATACCTGACCTTGGTTGTTGCGCCGCCTGCCCGGTCCCTTACCCACAGGTCAACGCCGCCCCGGTACACCGAATCAAGGATCCACATCGCGCCCTGTCTGCTCCTGCTTTGCCTGCTCCTGCTCCTTGATCAGCTCGACAAGCACGGAGAAGACCGCGGCTTCGAGCGGGTCATCGCAGCCGTAGAATGCCTCGCTTGCGTGTCTCTTTGCGAGCTCGACAAGCCTCTCGCCATACGGCCGGTCATCCTTTTTGAGCGCCCGCGACGAACGGGCCCAGCGGTCCGCCGTACTCTTCACCCCTTGGCGGACGCTTGCAAAGCTCCTGCCCGTCACGACACCTCCAGTGTCATCTGCGCAGGGGGGAGCGGGCAGCCGGAGCGCAACGTCCGGGCGCTGCGGTTCCGGTGGCTGCCGGGATCACCGGATGATGTAATATGGAAGATGCGGTCTGCCGAGCGCACCAGTGCGGAGAACGGGCGATCGATGGCGGGCGTGTACAGGATCAGGAGTGCCTCGCGCCCCACGTCCCTGAGTGCGCCGGCAACAGGGGGGATCATCGTCTCCGCCCCGTCAAACATTGTCGGGTCATGTTCGACAAGGACGATGGTATGGCTGGCCTCTTTTAAAATGGTGAAGAGCTGGTGGGCAGTAAACGCCCTCCGCACCTCAAAGTTTGTCGACGTGCGGCCGATGGAGGAGAGGATGCGCGAGTAGTTGCCGCACACAAAGAGGAAGAGGAACCTCTGGAGATCCGCGTTGCTGTTGAGTGCGGTGATGATGACCTTTTCCGGGGCGATCACCGCATTGAATGTGCCGGACTGGAGTGCAATCCCCTTTGAGATCTCGATCCTCATCGCACCGGATCCCTGCTGTTCCGGGAGGGATAAGCATCAGGCTTGCGTGGGGTGAAAGTGTCTCACGGGCAGGGTTGCCCCATGACCGGTGTGGGGAATGCTGGCGGGGATCTAAAAAAAATGTGAGAAGGATTAAAGAAAACAGAAAGGATGGTGTCTGAGGCTCCCACGGGTTACCCTTACGAAATTCCTGGAGTACCCGGAGTGATCCGGTAATTTTCCCCCGGTACGGAGATCTCGAACCGAACCCCATTTCCCTGCTCTCCGGTCTCTTTGATCACGATGCCGGTAATCCCGAGGATCTCGCGGGACAAAAACATCCCGAGACCGGTGTTTTTCCCAAATCCCCGGATAAAGATGCGCTCCTTGTCTTCAGCGGCGATACCGACGCCGTTGTCCGTATACACGATCACCAGGCCTTCCGGTGTTTCGTGGCATGAAAACGCCATCGCGGTGATATGCTCGCCATGCCGGATCGAGTTTTCCATAAGGTTGTAGAAGACCTTCTCGATAAGGGGATCGGCATAGATCACGAGGCCGGAGAACATAACGTCCGGTGTGATCCCGCTTGCCTTCAGCGAGTCCGATGCCCTCCGTATGACTGCAGCAACATCCTCCCACTCCGGCGCTTTCACGCCGATGTCCTGGTAGAACCGCGTGAACTCGATCTGCCGCTGGATAGCTTCGGAAATCTGCAGCTCCTTTTCAATATATCCAAGGATCACCGGGTTCTTTTTTGCCTCTTCTTTGGACAGGTCAAGAAACGTGAGCAGCGCCATCAGTTTATTGAGGATATCATGCCGTGTCACCGAAGAGAGGATGTTGAGTTTCTGGTTTGCCTGCTGCAGCGCTTTCCCGATCTTCCTGCGTTCGATGATATCGTGTTTTAATATTTCGTTGACCTCGGAGAACTCGCGGGTCCGGTCGGCGACCCGGTTCTCGAGCGTCCGTGTCAGGTCCTCCAGATGTTGCTGTGCGATGCGGCGCTCGGCAATCTCCTGCTCAAGGTTTGCCTGGTTGGTGCGGATCTCCCAGATGAGCAGTGTGACGACTGCTATCATCAGGATGAAGACCGCACGGTTCAGGAGATCAGACGGGTTCGTGCGGGCTGATATCATGCTGCCGATAAGGAGGGCGCC
>JAPKXV010000279.1:5096-17042 GCA_026394635.1 Methanoregula sp.
GCCGGATATCAGCCATGCCGTAAAGAAGGTGGTGTAGCGGTGGGTGAGCCAGATCGACATGAGGAGGGGAATAAGATACAGTCCCCAGATGACAAAACCGGCCGGGACAAGGACATCGGCCGCGAGGATGCCGAAGCACAGGCAGATCATCGCGAGGATCATGAGCCGGTCTTTTTCTTTCGGTGTTCTTCCGAGGTCAATGAACAACAAAGCCCTCCCACCCGCTCATAATCCAACATAGTACTTCAGGAAATAAGTATCTTGCCCGTTGTTGGGTCCGGTCGATTTTTTTTAAAATTCTGGTCCTGTACGGTTGTAGGGTTTCAACCTGAATACATCACTCCAAAAAAACACTCAAAAATAAAAATGTACGGTATCTTTTTCTGCATTTTAGTTTTTGGAACGGATATCTGTATTCCAGCACGCCAGTTCATGGGTGGTAGATCCCTGCTCATACATAACAATGCCGTAGTGACCCATCAGTGCTTTAACAGCACATCAATGCTGACGCATTTCAGTGGCTCATCGCCACATCAAAGAAGATGTTCTTGCCCGACGCTTTGAGGGGGATCCCGTATGCAACGCTGCACCCTGCAAGCCGTCCCTGTTCCAGCGCTACAATACCAGCGGTGAACATGATCCGGTTGTCCACGTTGTGGATGCCCGCTGTCTTGACCGCAGAACCTACCGCGATGCCAAGGTCCGAGATCTTCAGGACGCAGTTGGGGCCCCCGTAGAGCGTCTTTGCCTTTTTTGCCTTTGCCGCTTTTGCCATTCCGGCGCAAGATGCGAACCCGCAGCCGCCGCAGTTGGCGCCGAGGCCTTTTCGCCCCTCGACCCCGACAAGGATGGTGGCATCGCTCTCTTGTACTTTCTCGCCGTTGATCCGGAAGAAGTCGAGCCCGGTTGCCTTTCCCATCCTGATCATCTCGTCACCCAGCTTTGCCTGCTCTTTTCCGGCAAGGACTTCTATCCTGACCGAGTCGATACCGGCTGCCTTAGGTGCTTCCGCGCTGCAAGGGCCATCAGCCCTGCTACCGATTTGACTGCATCGGATTCAATGGTCATACCCGTGTATTTGTATGCAGGAAGGAAAAAACTGCGGGTGGTGAACCGCAAACGCACTCCAAGAGTTGAATACCTTGCCCTCCAACATAGTGAAAGGAGATCCAATCTTTCCTTTGATGTGGTGATCATGTTATACCGGAACGTCCCCAAAACCGGCGACAGCCTCTCGATTCTTGGCTTCGGGTGCATGCGCCTGCCCTTAACAAAGACCGGCGCCGTTGACGAGCCACGTGCGATACAGCAGATCCGCTCTGCCATCGATAACGGGGTAAACTACGTGGACACGGCGCCGGTATACCATCTCGGAAAAAGCGAGCTGGTGCTGGGCAAGGCGCTTGCTGGCGGCTACCGGGAAAAAGTCCGGATAGCGACCAAACTTCCGCCGTGGTCTGTCCACAAGAGAGCAGATATGGACCGGATCCTCGATTCGCAGCTCAAGACGCTGGCAACCGATCACATTGACTACTACCTGCTCCACAGCCTTTCACAAGAGAGCTGGGAGAAACTCAAAAGTCTCGGGGTGCTGGAATTCCTGAGCACCGCAAAAAAAGACGGGAGGATCCGGAATGCGGGTTTTTCCTTCCACGGCACTACAGCGACCTTAAAAGAGATCGTGGACGCGTACTACTGGGAATTCTGCCAGATCCAGTACAACTACCTTGATGAGCACAACCAGGCAGGAACCGAAGGGCTGAAGTACGCGGCAAAAAACCGGCTTGCGGTCATGATCATGGAACCGCTGCGGGGCGGCAACCTTGCGGGGCCGGTGCCGGACGAGATACAGAAGATCTGGGACGGGGCACAATTGAAACGTTCCCCTGCCGAGTGGGGGCTGCGCTGGGTGTGGAACCATCCCGAGGTCACGGTGGTCCTCTCGGGCATGAACAATGAAGCCCATATTGAAGAGAACCTGCGGGCTGCCGCATCAGCGCTTCCCGATTCTCTCTCCCATGATGAATCAGCACTGATCGCCCGGGTGAGGGACACCTACCAGCGGTTGATGAAGGTCGGGTGCACTGCCTGCGGCTACTGTATGCCCTGCCCTTCTGGTGTCGATATCCCCGGCTGTTTTGCAAGCTACAACACCCATCACCTGTTTCCCCACGACCGTTCAGCAAAATTCCTGTACATAGGGAGGCACGGGGGTGTTCTCGGGGACAAATCATATGCCGGGCTGTGCCGGCAGTGCGGGAAATGCGAGAAGATCTGCCCCCAGCACCTGCCTGTTCCGATGCTTATAAAACAGGTATCCCTCGAGATGGAGGGCAGAGGTCTCGGGCTCAAAATACGTCTGGTGAAAAGTGTGCTCTGGTGTTATGACAAGGCAGAGCGGATCAAACGGAAGTTTGAGAGAAAGACCCGGTGAAAAGACCCCGTGCGGCTCTAATAAAAAAATCCGAAGAGGGGAAAGGGAGGATATAGTTTAAATAATATCAGCGGATGTACAACCCCATCCCCGATACAACCCCCGGCCACGACGACCCTGCCGGTTACGACGGTATCACAAACCCCTGTCGCAGAGCCCGGGTTTTCGGGGAACTGGGTGCTGACCATGATGACAATCCAGGATGGTTCTGCATTACTCAAGCCAACGACTGATATACTCCTGACATTCAACCCGGATGGAAGCCTTACCGGATACGGGGGATGCAATAATTACTTTGGATCCTACACGCTGACCGGAACAACGACAATGTTTGGAAACGGAATCACGGTAGGGCCTCTTGCCTCAACGAAAAAGTATTGTGAGATCTACGGGCAGCAGGAGACAACGTATCTTACAATCCTCCAGGATACCAAGGCATACTCGGTAAATATCAACAAACTGACCCTGACGGACAAATCCAATAATGCGCTCGTATACGAAGTACCGTCGGCGGTGCCAAAAACGACGATGTAACAGGCTCGCCTGGCATACAATTCTTTTTGACAATCCCGATCTGACCTGAACAGACTACACCATGGGTGTCTGCAGTGAATACCATGCCAGCCCGGCAATACAGACCACCGAGCACACGATTATCAGGGAGATATTTATTGATTTTTCAGAGATGGTCATTGCTGACCACTCGCTCTTCTGTTGCCTGAGTGCAAACCCGATGACCAGACCTATCGCGGTTCCCGCCATGGCGCCAAGCGAGATGACCATCAGTATCGCAAACAGATCGGTGATCATAGCGTATCCCTCATCCACGTTACCCATGATCTGATATAAATTAGCCCGCTACATCCGTGCTGCAGATCAGAATTGTCGCACTATCAGGTCATTTCAGGGGGATCTTTTGCGCAGGATTTCGGGCGTCAGAATCGAGGAACAGGAAGCACAGGCTTCATCATGATGCATGCTGAATGGAATGTCTGTATGAAGGAAAAGAAACGTCTGGGAAGCAATGTGTTCATATACCCGATGCCCATGACCCTGCTCGGCGTGAATGTTTCAGATAAACCCAATTTCATGGCACTGGGCTGGGTGACCCGGGTGAACGCAAACCCCCCGATGGTCGGGTGCGGTGTCGGAAAACATCACTATACCCCGCAGGGGATTGAGGAAAATAATACCTTCAGCATCAATTTCCCCTCGGCTGATATGATCCGGAACGTGGATTACTGCGGGATTGTATCAGGAAAAGATATCGACAAGGCACGGCTCTTTGATGTATTCTACGGAGACCTCAAGACGGCGCCGATGATCCGGGAGTGTCCGCTGTGCCTCGAATGCCGGCTTGTGAAAGTTGTACAAAACCCGACGAATAACTTCTACATCGGGGAGATCATCGCATCGTACACCGAGGAACAGTATTGTACTGATGGCAGGCCGGATATCAAGAAGATCAACCCGCTCCTGCTCACGATGCCGGACAACCGGTACTGGACTGTCGGGGAGTATGCAGGAGATGCCTGGTCTATCGGGAAGAATGCGAAAGTCGGGTGACGGGCACAAGGATTAAGAAAGGTGATACTGTTATGCAATGTGGCCAAATCACCGGTTATGACCCTTCCAAAAACACCTGTGGTTTGCTGCATTACATCGTTTAAATTTCAGCAACCCGGCGGGTACCCGGGCTCCATTTTTGGTCTTCCCGTGATGGAGTGAACCGATCCTGGCTTTGTAGAAATGCTTGAGAAAATATTTTATAACGCTCCTGAGGGCTTCGGCTGATACCTTCGCCCCCGCCGCTGTAACGTCCCCCATAATGCGATGGTGAGGTTATAAAGTTAAATCAAATATCGAATGAAATGAGGATCTCTACAGAGCCCCGATCGTATTACTTTTTCCGGCTCTTGATAAAAGTGATCACTTCCCCGATATCCGGCACCGAATGTACCGGATAGATCCTGACAAACACGACCTTCTGCTGTTCGTCCACGATGATATTTGCCCGCTCGGAGAAACCGTTATCGTCCCTGAAGATGCCGTACTGCTGCGCGACTTTACCGTGCGGCCAGAAATCGCAGAGCAGCGGAGTGTGGGTGATACCGAGAGTCTTTGCCCACTCCAGTTTACAGGGCCGGGAATCGACGCTGATCCCGACTGCAAGGGTGTCAAGCGATGCGAGAACGTCCCTGTTGTCTTCCAGTGACTTCATCTGGGCGGCACAGAACTCCGTCCATGCGAGGGGATGGAAGGAGAGGAGTATCTTCCTGCCGGTATGTTCGAACAGGCCGAAGGTTGTATCGTTCTGATCTTTTAAGGAAAAATTCTTTGCCGGGTCCCCGGGGTGAACTAATCGTGACTGTTTCATAATCATGCCCTTAGTACTCCTGCTCTTTTTATCGGATAAGAGCTTTATTATCTGGGCAATGGATTGGGAATCGTGAGGGTCTTTTTTTAAATCCCAATGGATGAATTGCGGATTAAAAAATGATACGGGATACCGGAATAATGTTTCCGGTTTTTAAACCCCTGACCTTATTTTTTCACGATGAGCTTGTGCTCTTCAACATCAATGGCGTAGGACTTGGGGCGTTCCAGCAGGTCGAGGGCGTTGATCTTCATGTCGATGAGCTCTGAGAAATTGAAGGAATCGTAGTTCTTGTCATCCTTCTCATGCCAGAACACGACTATGCCGTTCTCCATCTTCTTGCTGCTCACGATCGGGTGCATACAGTCCATTCTTATGACCGCGGGTAATCAAACTATCTGATCAGGAAGATCCAACGCGGTACCTGACCGGATCGTTTAATTCCTAGATCGGTTCTACTGTCTTAAACCCGTGGCTGGCTGGATTTATCATGATTAATTATTAATAATTGAAACGCCGACAATGATCTGATGTACTGCCTCATAACAAGGACCAGAAAAGCTAGGCTGGTACGTGCCGTTCTTGGTAAGCGGCAGCCGTTTTTCGTCGTATAATTATCATTAAGTGTTTTGCCGGCATGCTGGTAAAACCTAGTTGAGATTTCTGACGAATGTTTTTGACGAATGTTTTTGACGAATGTTTCGGTGATATGTTCATGGATATGTGCAGGGAAGAATCGGTTGGTGGATGGTCAGGTTACCTGCCTGAACCGGGCGGGATCTACCATCTCATGGAAAAAACGCGGGGTGAGACAGAACACGAGGACCGGATCGGTGCGGTCAAAGCACTGGGAAATAGTGGAGATCCCCGGGTAGTGCTTACCCTTGTAGATTGTTGCAGCGATGAAGATGCGGAGATCCGGAGGCATGCGACAGAGGCGCTCTCCAAGCTTAAAAGTGGTCGTGCGGTACATGCACTGATCGGGCGCATGAAGGATAAGGCCGAGCAACCGCAAACCCGCCAGTGTGCTGCTGCGGCGCTGGCTGCGATAAGGACGTACAGTGCAATTGAAGGGCTCAAGGACCGGTTCTCTGACGCAGATGAGGACCCCTTCATCCGTTCCTATGTCGCGAGAGTGATGGACCGGAGGAGAATCTGGTAAGGGATCAGGGGATATCAGGCAATGTGAGGAAGAAAAATCCCCCATCACCTTTTTTTTACTTAAAAAAATATGACTGAAACGGATGAGGGGATATCAATCATTCCAGTGTCCGCCGGTATGTTGCGATACCGAGAATGATCATTGCACCGGAAAATACCATTAATGCAATAAGATCGATTCCAATGACATCGAGCCCCTGTCCCCGGAGGATAATACTCCTGAGAGCATCCACGCCATAGTACTCGGGATTGATCACCGTGATCCAGCGCAGCCAGTCCGGCATACCGATCACCGGGTAGAATGCCCCGGATGTCATGAAAAGGATGAGGTTAAGAAATGCGACGACAGAGGCGTACTCCTGCTGGGCAGAGAACCGCGATGCGAAGGATACGACAAGACTGGTCACCCCGACACATGCGATAAAGATAACGAGAATGACCAACAGGAAGTCTTCCACACTCTGGATAATAATACCGGTGATGAGAATATCGATCAAAAAGATCATAAAACCGGCGATAAACGCACGGACGGTGCCGCTGGAAATGATCCCGGCGATGATGCTTGTACGCTGAACCGGAGTGACCAGGTAACCCTCGTGGATCCCGTTCTCCCGGTCCTTGATGAGCGCAATCCCGCCCCCAAACATGGTGGAGGTAAAAATCGCCATCATAATGACACCCACACCGAAGAATTGCAGGTATTTGATATCACCGTAAATTTTCGTGACCATTACCGGATTATTCGCTCCGAGCGCTGCAAGAACGCCCCGTACTGCTGATTCTACGAGAGCAGGGACTATGGAGTTCGAACTGTCAACATACAAACGAACTGCATGATCATTGGATACTTCGGATGGAAAAACGACAACCGCAGCTATCAATCCTTTTGAAAGATCCTGTTTGGCTGCAGTTTCATCGGTATATACCGTGACATCCAACAGTTTGGGATAGTCTTTCTGGGTAATATGATTGAGTGCTACCACTGCGTTGCTAAAAAGGGGGGTTTCATTATATGGTGGCATTTCCTGAACAACGCCAACAGGGATATGACTGATAGTCCCTCCCATTGCGTTGCCGAAGATCACCAGATACATAACCGGCATCAGAAGGGTCATGATGACAACAAACGGGTTACTTAAAAATTTCTTGAAATCCCGTTTGAAAATCGCAATCGCGCCCCGGATCATGACGGGCGCCCCCCGCGCGCAGGTTTGGGCTCCTGATTCCCGCCTTCATCCAGTTTTTTTCCGGTTAAATAGATAAAAACGTCTTCAAGTGACGGGGAGCGAATCGAGATCGAGGTCATGGGAATGGAGAATTTTTCAAAGATCGCAACAATGGCAGGCAATACTTTGCTTCCGTTCTTTGCAGAGATATGCAGGTGATCTGATTTTACTTCAACCGAATTGATCAGGGTGTTCTTACGGATCGCCGACAACACTTCCTCACGCATCTTTTCAAAACCGATCTCGATGAGGTCGCCGGCAGGGATCAGCCGTTTGAGGTTCTCAAGGTTGTCAAGGGCAATCAGGCGCCCCTTATCGACAAAAGCGATGCGGTTACAGAGTTTTTCCGCCTCATCCATGTAGTGTGTGGTCAGGATAATCGTCGTCTTTTCCTCATTCAACTTTGAAATCTGCTGCCAGACTTCACGCCGGGCTTCCGGGTCGAGCCCGATGGTCGGTTCATCGAGAAACAGGATGAGTGGATGATGAATAAAAGCGCGGACAATCTCAAGTTTCCGCCGCATACCTCCGGAAAATGTCTGGACTTTCATGTGGGCACGGTCTGCCAGTTCGGCCATCTTAAGAAGCTGCCATATCCGTGCGTCCAGGACGCGCTCGTCAACATTTACGAGTTGTCCATAAAATTCAAGGTTGTCATACGCAGTGAGTTCGACGTCAAGCGTACTGTTCTGTGGACATACCCCGATAATAGTGCGGATCTTTTCGGGGTTCTTTGTTATATCGTAGGTATCGACGCATGCCGTACCGGAAGTCGGCCGGAGCAGGGTGGTCAGGATACGTATCAGCGTGCTCTTTCCTGCACCGTTTGGACCTAAAAGACCGAAGATCTCCCCTCTTTGAACATCCAGCGTGATGTCGTTGACAGCAGTCACGGCTCGGTTCTTCTCGCGGAAGATTTTGGTCAGGTGATCAATACTGATGATACTTTCGCCAGATCCCGTCACACATCCACTACTTCCCGGAACGTGTGGGGTATATCCGCGTATTTCCGTATCGTCCTGTGTCGGGTGGTCTGTATTCCGGTCTTTTTGTAACGGTTCCATGGGCACAGTTCTCACGGGATCTTTCCCAGTATTGCTTTTAAGGATACTAGCGATGAGCATAGTTCCTCAAGGTCATGTTCGTCCAGCGTGGAAAGGAGATCTTTTAAGTCATTTTTGTACAGGGTGATCGATTGTTTCAGGTGCTTTTTACCCTGTTCCGTGATGGAAATGTTGATGACCCGGCGGTCGGTCAAATCCGGCGTGCGCTCCACCAACCCATCCTTGATCAGGGTATCGATGAGCGCAGTCATGTAGGGTTTTGAGATATAGAGGCGCCTTCCAATCTCGGACATCGGGAGCGTGCCTGCCTTCATGAGGACACCCAGCACCCGGTATTGCGCAGCCTGTATGCCGGTGATGCCGTATCCTGTTCTCACGATGTGTTTATGATAAAATGGCATGAGGGCAAGGAGGTATTCGGCAGCCTTGTCCTGCATATCCTGCGTCACGGTGTGTTCCCCGGTTCCGATTGGTTTTGTGACTTAATAGTTTTCTTTTTGAACTGTTTGGTAATAAAACCATCTGCAGGGTAATATGCGGCGGTCACCTGAGGGTGAAGTTTTTCCCCGGTACTTCCTGTAAGAATTCTTCTCTCACGCTCTCGATATGATGCAGGGTGGAGCCTGCAATCACCCTGGAGCGTCAGTCTACCGCCCGGGACCGCACGCGCAGGTGAACCCTTTATCATCCCCCTTTACAATAACCTCACATACGATGGATCAGGATCCCTACGAAGACCTCATCGCGGTCATCAGGTCCAACGCGCCCGACCTGGCAAAACCACTGCCGGTGGTGCGCCGGGAGTACGCTGCATTCTACGAAGAGATGCAGCAGGATGCCGGAGAACCGGCGTTTCTGGAACGGGTTTTGATCGGCGATGGAGGCGTGCAGTGTTTCTGGATCTCGGTACCGGAATCGGTTCCGGACCGCACCGTCCTGTTCTTCCATGGAGGCGGTTTCACCATCGGTTCGACCCAGGACCACCTCGGGCTCTGCACCCGGATCGCACGGGCTGCACGGGCGCGGGTCTTCTCGGTCGATTACCGGCTGGCGCCGGAGCATGTCTTCCCCGCTGCGGTGGAGGATGCTGTTGCAGCGTACCGCTGGCTCATCACCCACGGGTATCCGCCGCACCGGATTGTGCCGGTCGGTATTTCGGCAGGCGGGACTCTGGTACTTGACCTCCTGTTGTCTGCCCGCGACAAGGCGATGCCCCCCCTCCCCCACGCAGCAGTCTGCATGTCACCAACGGTCGACATGATGTTTGAGGGGGCATCGGTGCAAAAAAATGTGGACAAGGACTCGATCACGCCTGAACGGCTCCACAGTATCCGCACCACGTACCTTGCGGGGCATGACCCGGCTGATTCGCTTGCATCTCCGATCTATGCAAACCTCACCGTGCTCCCCCAGCTGTATATCCAGGCAGGGACGCACGAGTTATTATTCGACGGGATTGCAGCATTTGTTAAAAAGGCACGATGGGCCGGGGTACCGGTCCGGTTTGAGATCTGGCAGCAGATGTTCCACTGCTGGCAGGTATATGCGGATCACGTGCCGGAAGGCGGGGAAGCAATCGCCCATATCGGGGATTTCGTGCAGGATATAATGAGCAGGTAGCACAGGAATGTGAAGCCCCCCCATTTTTATTATCATCGTATTCGGGAACATGGTATTTGGAGGGTGCACCGTCTTCCCTCAGGTTTTTGATGGTTCACGCACAAGTGATACACTATGGCTGATTCTCAGTTCCTGATTGGGACGGTAACGATCGGGAACATCATCGTATTTCTGCTGGCACTGTCTGCTGTCATTTTCATCTCTTACCTCTCCTACAAAGGGACAAAAGCAGTCCTCGTGCGCTACACGACAAGGTCTGTTGCCCGGTGGGCGGCGCGGTTCGCCGGGTATTTTATTTTTTTACTCGGGCTCTACATCATCGATCTCACGATACTTGGTTTTGATATCAATGCGACCATCGCATCGCTGGGTGTCATCTCCATAGCGCTCGCGTTTGCATCCCAGCAGATCATCTCGAACCTCCTTGCCGGTATCCTGATCGCCATCAACCGGACTATCCGTCTGGATGACTGGGTTGAGCTGGGCGGCGATCCAACAACCGGCATTGCACAGGTAAAGGACTTAACCTTCACGAGAACCGTCCTCAAAGACCGGGACGGCAGGGTATTTGTCGTCCCAAATGCATCCCTCCTCTCCTCAAAGATCGTGAACTACTCAAAGTCAGGGTTCATCGAAGTGCCGGTTACGGTCACGATCCCGTTTGAGATCCCGTTTGATGATGCACAGGAAACAATCCTCGCGGTGCTTAAAAGTCATGGAGATCTCCTTTTAAATGGCACACCAACGGAAGCCCCGGATTCAACGGGAATGAGATCATCTTTTTTCTTCCAGGGATATAGCGGGAGGAAAAGGGTAGATCCCGAACGGTTTACCCCGCGGGTACTCTTCACCGGGATTGTGCCGCAGGGAAACCTAATTTCCCTACGGTTCTGGGTGCGGGACATTGTCCGGCGTGAAGAGGTCACATCCGCAATCCTTACGGAAGTTTCCCGCCGGTTGAATATCAGCGGGAAACGGTGAAGAAAAATCGGCTCTTGAGAGATCCCTAATCTCACATCATTACCAGAGATCCACGATGAACCGGTTTTCGACGGATGTCGCAAGAGGGGTTGCCGCAGTGGCGGGGGCTTTAGCCCCCAAGAACGTCATGAAAAACGATGATTTCTATAGAGCCGAAAAATCTTTTTCAGGACGTTTTTTTGCCGTGTGTTCAGGAAGGATTTTTCACAAAACCTGATTATTTTTCAATGCACCCTTCACGATGTCGCATAATTCCGTGCGGCGGACCGGCTTCATAAGATATCGATAAAACAGGTCCCCGTATTTCACACGCTCTTTCTCTTCAAGTGGCTTTCCCGTGACCATGATGACGGGAATTATACTGGTCTGTGGATTTGATTTGGTATGTTCAAGGGTCTCCCACCCGTCCATGGGCGCCATCATGATATCGAGAAGGATGAGGTCAAACCTGCATTGACGGACTTTTTCAAGGCAGACATTTCCGTCAGATGCGGTGACTGCCGTATGCCCGTCCCGTGAAAGGAAGATCTTGAAAATGTTGGCGATATCCGGATCATCATCAACAATCAGGACTGTGGACATTTTTATTAAAACACCTGTGATATCCGCTATGATTGTATTCTCAGAATACTATCATAACTCATCCTTTTTATATCGCTCTTTCTTGAGGCTCTGGTGAAATCATCTTCATAACGTTCTCGGGGGATTCGCTCCCGCCACTGCGGCAGCCCCCCTTGCGATATCCATCGAAAACCGGTTCATCATGGATCTCTGGTAATGATGTGAGATCGGGGATTTCTCCAGAGCCCTTTTTTGATCTTCATGCGGGATTATAAGGAAGACTTTTCCTAATGGCACGTTTGTAAGGGCACTCTTGGTTACGAAACGATCCGATGAAAAGAGGCTCTCTTCAAGAGTAAGAACAAAAAAGAATGACGTAAAAAAAAGGGGCGAAGGGATGAGTGGACGTTTAGTCCAGCGGTATCGTTTCCAGCCGGGAGACCAGCTCCCAGATACGCGTCCTGGCGTGGACCGGCATGTTGGGATCGTTTGAGATCTCGTCGATCTTGGAGATCGCTTCAG
>JAPKXV010000047.1 GCA_026394635.1 Methanoregula sp.
AAAATTCATGGGCGACCAGAAGGAGCCGCGAATAGAAGTCGGCGTTCGCCACGATGACCCCGGACCAGTCTTTTTCGTCCGGGACAACGGGATCGGTATCAGGAACGAGGACCAGCCGAAGATCTTTGGGCTGTTCGAACGCCTGAACCCAGATATCCCGGGCACCGGTATCGGGCTTTCCACCGTGAAGCGGATTATTGAGGCACATGGCGGGAAGATCTGGGTGGAATCGGAAGGTGCAGGGAAGGGCACTGCGTTCTGGTTTACGCTGCCGGTTGTGCCGGCAGATACGGATACCCGGGGGCCGTAACCATGCTCATCTTCGACGTCGTCATCGCTATGATCATTCTCTCGGGAATAAGCATGGCTTTCCTCGGGTTGTATGGCTGGCGGTTTGCAGATCGGATACCGGCAGCGGTCCCGTACACACTGCTGATGGCATCTGCCGCAGCCTGGGCGATTCTCTATTCCCTCGAGCTCATGACCCCATCCCTCCCATTAAAGATTGTATTCCATAATCTTCGCTTTCTATTCCTCCCGTTCGTCGCGGTCATTGAACTCTGGCTTGTCATTGCCTACGTAAAAAAGACCGAATGGCTGCGCAGGGACTGGGCCGCCGCAGTCCTGATCATCCCGGTTATTGCAGCTTTTCTCGGGACCACCAGCCCGTTCCATACCCTGTTCCGGTATAACTTTTCGATAAACACGGCCGGACCCGTGATGGTCCTCCAGTACACGGATAGCCCGTTTTACACGTTGTATATCTTTTATTCCCTGGTCCTCCTTATCCTGGCAATCGTCATCCTTATTGTAGAAAGCAGGAAAAGGAAGACACTGTGGGAGGAGCAGACCATCATCCTCCTTACCGCACTTGCACTGCCGACCATCATCAATTACCTGTTCATCTTTGGCATAACCCCTCTTCCGGGGGTCAACATGACTGCCCCCCTCTTCTGGATTGCGGCGGTCCTGTACACCGTAGCCCTCTTCCGGTACCGGTTCCTCGACATCATCCCCATCGCACGGAGCCGGCTGATCGAGACCATGAGTACCCCCATGCTGGTACTGGATATGGGTGGTAGGATCATTGATCTGAACCCCGCGGCATGCTCGCTCTTCGCAACCACGCTCAAAGCAGCAGTTGGCAAATCAGTGGATGGTATAGCTCCTGACTGGCCGGATTTCCTCTCGCTGTGCCGGTCAGATGAAACGGACCACGCCGATCTCACAAGGGACCAGGAAGGCGGCGCCCGTTACTACACGGGTTCCGTTGAACTGATCCATACCTCGTCCGGGGAACCGGAGGGCAGGCTTGTCCTGTTGCAGGATGTGACCGGCCAGAAGAATGCCGAAAGAGCGCTGCGTTTCAGTGAAGAAAAATTCCGGAAGGCATTCTATACCAGCCCGGATGCAATCTGCATAAGCCGGCTGGAGGATGGCATGTTCGTATCGGTCAACAAGGGATTTCTGGACCTGTCCGGGTATACCGAGGGGGAGATTATCGGAAGGACCTCGCTGGAACGGAATATCTGGAAAGACAAGGATGACCGGGACCGGGTCACCAGGGCACTGATCAGTGGCGAGGAAGTTGTGAATTACGAGGCACGGTTTACTACACGGGACCGTGAGATAGTTGGCCTGGTGTCCGCTTCCGTGATAATAATAAACGGTACCTCGCATATCCTGACGATCACACGTGATATTACCGGGCGGAAACAGGTAGAAGAAGCAAAGGATCTCTTATTAGAAGAACTGGGACTGAAAAATGCTGAACTCGACCGGTTCACGTACACGATTTCCCACGACCTGAAAAGTCCGTTGATCACCATCAGAGGCTTCC
Source organism: Methanoregula sp. (assembly GCA_026394635.1). Lineage (GTDB taxonomy): Archaea > Halobacteriota > Methanomicrobia > Methanomicrobiales > Methanospirillaceae > MVRE01. Next base: position 1,841 of record JAPKXV010000047.1, read on the forward strand.
TTGGTCTCCTCGGGCAGGATTTGAAGAAGAACGACCCTTCCCTGGTACAGAAAGATATGGACCGGATCTCTTCGGCTGCAGAAAAGATGGAGCGCCTGATCTCCACCCTGCTCGCACTGTCCCGAAGCGGGAAGAGCGTGGATTCGCCGGAATACATCCCGTTAACCGGACTTGTACAGGAAGCTGCCGGGTTACTTGACGTGTCCCTGAAGAACCAAGGTGTTACGCTTACCGTTGCAGAAGACCTCACGGTTGTTTCCGGGGATCGTCAGAGCCTGCTACAGGTGATGACCAACCTGCTTGAAAATGCCATCAAGTTCATGGGTGACCAGAAGGAACCGCGAATAGACGTGGGTGTTCGCCAGGAGGATGCCGGGCCTGTTTTTTTCGTCCGGGACAATGGTATGGGTATCAGGAAAGAGGACCAGCCGAAGATCTTCGGACTTTTTGAACGCCTATACCCTGAAATTCCCGGCACCGGGATCGGGCTTGCCACCGTAAAGCGGATTATTGAGGCACATGGCGGGAAGATATGGGTGGAGTCTGAAGGTGCAGGGGAGGGGACTACGTTCTGGTTTACGCTGCCTGGAAACCCAAAAGACAGGAATAGTAGTGCGAGGGACTAAATGGCGCCTCCTAATAAAAAGGTAAAAAAGGAGGTGGGCCATGAGGAAAAAGCTGGTTCGCTGCGGATCGCTGCAGAAAATAAACTCACCCGCACCCCTGAAACCTCCACCGAACTGAAAGGGCAGAACCCGGAACAACTCATCCACGAGCTCCAGGTTCACCAGATCGAGCTGGAGATGAAAGAAGAGGAACTGCGGAGGATCCAGCACGAGCTGGAGAAATCACGCTACCAGTACATTAACCTCTATGAATTAGCCCCGGTCGGATATCTGTCCTTAAACGACAAAAGACTTGTAACAAAGGCAAACCTCACTGCAGCGACGCTCCTTGGCATAGAGCGGAATAAAATCATCAATCGCGGGTTCAGTGTATTCATCGCGCCGGAACACCAAACGACATGGCTCCGGTATTTTCAGGCGCTGAGCCGGCAGGGGGAAAAATCGGTCATTAACCTCACGATCAGGCGGGAGGATAGTACTACATTCCCCGGCCGGCTGGAAGGCACCTGCATCGGCTTCGATGACAGCTCATTTGTTATCCATATGACGATCAGCGATATTTCTGATATCGTGGCGGTACAGGAAGATCTCCGCACCAGCCATTCCCGGCTGGAATCAGCCATGGAGACTGGAAACCTTGCATGGTGGGAGATGGACTGTGCCACCGGTAACGTATCCTTCAACGAACGCAAGGCCCGAATGCTTGGATACCCAGCTGAACAGTTCTCCCATTATTCTGATTTCACCACACTGGTCTATCCCGATGATTATGAACCCACCATGCAGGCGATGCGGGACCACCTCTCCGGGGTAAAAAAGAATTACGAAACAGATTACCGTATCCGTACCATCGACGGGGATTACCGCTGGTTCCACGACACAGGGGGGATATCGGCATATGATCAGGATGGCGTCCCATTGCGGGTGACCGGGCTTGTAATGGACATCACTGAACGTAAAACGGTAGAGATCGCTCTCGCCGAAAGTGAACAGCGGTACCGTCTACTAATCGATGGCGTCCCGGACTATATCCTCGTTCACCGGAATGGCAGGATCCTGTTTGTCAACCCCGCCGCAATAGAAGTCATTGGCCGCCAGGCGAGAGACCTGGTTGGCTCGGACATCCTGGATTACATCGCACCTGAATCGCGTGCGCTTGTTGTTGCCATGGTAACAAAGAGAGCCATCGGTGAGGTGATCCATCCCTATGAGATCACAATCATTACCAAAATGGGTGAGAGAAGGGTCGCAGAAGTGCATGGGTCCCCGATCATGTATGAGGGGCTGCCAGCATCTCTGAACGTGCTCTCCGACATCACCGAACGGAAACAGGCTGAAGAAGCCCTTCTGGTACGGGAACGGGCCTATCGCACCCTTGCTGAAAACCTGCCGGGTATACAACCCTGACCGGTTACCGCGAAGATGAACTGAACGTGGGAGATATCTGTTCGATTGATCCATTGATTGCTCCAGGTGACCGGGACCGGGTAATTTCCGAAGTGGATGCGGCGATCAGGGAAAACAGGGGGTTCCAGGTGGAGTACCATATAATCCATAAGGACGGGAGTCCCCGGGCCTTTATCGAGCGGGGGCAACCGGTCTATGACGATGAGGGGTTGCTCTCTATTGATGGAATAATCCAGGACGTCACGGCCCGTATAGCTGCTGAAGAGGAAAAGGAAAAACTCCTGCATGATCTTTCGCAAAAGAATGCCGAACTGGAACAGTTCACCTACACGGTATCCCACGATTTGAAAAGCCCGCTTATCACCATCAAGGGCTTTTTAGGGTACCTGGAAAAAGATGCGCTTGCCGGAGATACGAAACAACTGCATGAGGACATTGCGAGGATCCATACCGCGACCAGTAAAATGGAAAAATTTATGGTAGCACTGCTTGAACTCTCCCGTATCGGCCGGTTCGTCAACCCTCCGGTTCGGGTATCACTTGCATTTCTCGTGCAGGACACCGTAGAAGCCCTCGACGCGCAAATACGCGAACGAGGTGTTACCCTCTTGATCCCCGGGGACCTTCCGGAAATATATGGTGACAGGGTACGCCTGCAGCAGGTGATGACGAACCTGATCGAAAATGCGGTCAAGTTCATGGGAGACCGGGAAGAGCCCAGGATAGAGATCAGTGCATACCAGAAGGAAGGGAGTGTGCACGTTTGTATCCAGGATAACGGTATCGGTATCGCACCTGAGAACCTGGACAAAGTCTTCTCGGTCTTCACGCGGCTGGACCCATCGATTCCGGGCTCCGGTATCGGGCTTGCCCTTGTCAGGCGTATCATAGAAGTACACGGCGGGCAGTGCCAGGTGGAATCAGCGGGAGCCGGGATGGGGTCTACGTTCTGTTTTACGTTGCCGGGTGTGCCTGTGTCCCGCGGAAACACCGATCCACCCTGATACGGGTATCGATTAGAAACCCGGGATAGCTCCGGTAAAGGGGTCTCCTTAATATTTACCGGGTCTCCGGCCCTGGTTTCTGTTCTCACCCGTCTATGCAATTTGCATCTCCATCATTGTGACGGGAGGAAATCGAATTGATCACATCCGATGCGTTCATTTGTATTGCGCCTCGTTTTTGTTCACCATTTATATATAGCATCAGGGAAGAGCATATCAACATTGCAATCATTGGGTTGTCATCTTCCACCGTGGCATCCATGGGTGATTGCGTGGGCACTATCTGAAATGATAATGGGGGACAATCAACCATGACAAAATCAACAAGCCGACTGAATGATATTCTGGAGAAGAATGAAAAGGAGATCCTTGACGACTGGATGCGTGAACAGCTCGCCTCAGGCACACTCCGAAAAGACCTCATCACCGAGAGTGAACTCCGTAAACAGTCAGCAGAGCTGCTTGGGCTGATCATCAATGCGACGCGCAGCGGAAATGTCACCGAGATCTCTGGCACCGAATGGAAGCCCGTGCTCGATTTCCTTGCGGCAACCTCAAAGACCCGTGCAGCGCAGGGGTTCAGCCCTGTAGAAACGGCGACTTTTATCTTCTCGATGAAGCAGCCGATCTTTACACGACTTAAAAAAGAAGCAGGGTCAAACGCATCGGTCCTGGCAGACGAGATATGGGTAGCAACTGTCCTCACGGATAAACTGGGGCTCTTTACTGCTGAAACATACCAGAAAAGCCGGGAAGAGATCATCCGGCGTCAGCAGATGGAGCTCTTAGAACTTTCAACGCCGGTCATCAGGATCTGGGAGGGCATCCTCGTCCTCCCGCTCATCGGCACGCTGGACAGTTCCCGGACGCAGATCGTCATGGAGACCCTGCTCCAGAACATTGTCGATACGAACAGCGGCATTGCCATCATTGACATCACCGGTGTCCCCGCAGTCGACACGCTCGTTGCACAGCACCTGATAAAGACCGTGTCTGCGGCCCGGCTCATGGGAGCACAATGCATCATCTCCGGCATCCGCCCACAGATCGCCCAGACCATGGTGCATCTTGGTGTGGCATTCGGCGATGTCGTCACCAAGGCGTCGTTAGCCGATGCCCTGAAGTATGCATTCCGGCAGTCCGGGATCACCGTTACCTAAAAGGGAAACCGGGGAAGGAGAGACGATGGAAAAGATTCCCATACTGAAACTGGGCGAAATACTGCTGGTCTCGATACAGGTGGACATGCATGACCGGCTTGCTATTACCCTCCAGGACGACCTTACCGCACGGATCGTCAAGGACCGTGCCAGGGGCGTACTCATCGACATCTCGTCGCTTGAGATGGTGGACTCGTTCATCGGCAGGATGCTGGGGAACATTGCGGCGATGAGCCAGGCGCTGGGAGCACAGACCGTGGTTGTCGGGATGCGCCCGGCAGTCGCGATCACAATCGTCGAGCTCGGGCTCTCCATGCAGAATGTCAGGACTGCCTTAAATGTCGAGCGTGGTATCGAAATGCTTCAACGTGCCGTGGAAGAATCAGAGGAAGATACCACCCATGAGCCTTCCGGGACCTGAGACCCTGGAACTCAAAACCAGTGAGGACGTTGTCCGAGCCCGGCAGAGAGTCCGTGTCTGCATGAAGGACCAGGGTTTCGGTCTCGTCGACCAGACCAAGATGGTGACTGCCACCAGCGAACTGGCCCGGAACGCTGTTGACTATGGCCTGGGAGGCACCATGCGTATCGAATCCCTCGAGGAAATGGGACGGATTGGTATCAGGCTGGTCTTTCTCGACCATGGCCCGGGGATCCCGGACATTGACCTTGCGTTAACTGACGGGTACACCTCCGGTCACGGGCTTGGGCTCGGGCTGGGCGGTTCAAAGCGGCTGGTGAACGAATTTGAGATCTGGTCAAAACCGGACGAGGGAACACGGGTGACGATAACACGATGGCGATAAACACGATGAAATGTATCCATATCGGGGAGATGAGCGGTGTAGTCGAAGCCCGGCAGACGGCAATGACCCTCTGCGAGATCCAGGGGTTTGATGCTGCGCTTTCCGGTAAGGTTGCGATCATCGTGACAGAACTTGCAACAAATCTCGTGAAGCATGCGGGCGGAGGAGACCTTCTTATCAGGCGATATAATGAGGCAGATAGGTTCGGGATCGAGTGCCTTGCACTTGACCGTGGTCCGGGGATCAAAGATATCGGGAGGTGCCTTCAGGATGGATATTCGACCGGTGGAAGCCCGGGAAACGGCCTCGGGGCTGTTCGAAGGCTCGCTTCCTTTTTCGACCTCTATTCTCCGCCTGGGAAGGGGGCCGCCTTCCTGGCCGTGATCGACGGCACGTCACCGGCACAGGAGTCGGGTCCACCGCATCTGGTGGGCCCTTCACCGTTAGGGATTGGTGTGGTCTGTCTTCCCGCCATGCCGGATGAGCCCTGTGGTGACGGGTGGGACATTGCCCGGTTACCGGGCAGGACGGTCATCCTTGTCGTTGACGGGCTGGGCCACGGGCTCGAAGCCTCGGAAGTCCCTCGTGAGGCAATAGATATTTTCCGGAAGAACCCAACCGTTGAACCGACAGAGATCCTCAAACTCCTCCACGCTTCACTCAGAAGCACCCGGGGGGGAGCGGTAGCAGTTACCGTGATCGATGAAAGGAATGGCACGGTCCGGTTTGCAGGAGCGGGCAATATTTCAGGACAGATCATCAGCAGTTCCGGTACCCGGAGCATGGTATCGTTAAATGGGACGGCGGGTGTCGAGATTCGGAAGTTCCAGGAGTTCACGTACCCCTGGGGACCGGAAGCGGTCCTGGTTTTACAGTCTGACGGGCTCACCTCGCACTGGAACATGGAGGACTACCCGGGACTTTTGAAAAAGCACCCGGCACTTATCGCCGGGGTCCTGTACCGGGACCACACACGGGGGCGGGATGACGTGACCGTGCTTGTCGTAAAAAAAGTTGGGGGGAATACATGAGTACAGCGATCACACGGGTGGAGTTGCGGTATGAACAGGACGTGGTATATGCCCGGTCCCGGGCACGCATCATTGC
>JAPKXV010000037.1 GCA_026394635.1 Methanoregula sp.
TTTACGGGGGTTATGACCCTTACTTACCTGAATATGTACGAATGGAACACCAGTTGACGGGCCTTATGCCTGTCGCTCATGGGCAAAGGTATCAGATCACATTGGTCTGGTCGCGAACTGTGGTGTTTCCGGCCCAGCGGAATTTTGGCGGTTGTGCATGCTGACTTACCAACGGGACCAACTTCCTATGGGCAATCTTTGGAATCAACACGCTTCTCAATAACCGTCACATGTGCAAACATCTCGCGGGCATTCCCGCACGCCCTCTGTGCCACCAGTCACACACCGCAGCTCTTCATCGGATAACAACTGCGTGGCCTGCTTTAACTCCTCGTTGGTGAAATCGAAGCCAGCCTTTTCGATGAGGTTTTTTCGTTCCTTGTCTATCCCATCCTGTATTGTATCAGAGAACTCCTTATCGGTCCGGAGTTTTTTGACAAAAGCCAGTGCACTATCGAGTGACATAGTCCTCATTGCGTTGCTGGAGAATATCTAATCTTCTCTTGATACGGATTCATCAGACAACACACGACCCGCAACCCTGATGCCATTTGAAACAACGTACTCAATCATTCCTGATCCATGGGAGGTACCACCGGGTTGGGCGCTGTCCGGAGAGTCATCTCCGGCACGGGTGATATATTTCGGTATCCCTTGTCATTTGCCTTTTCTTTGCCCGGACTGATTATCGCGGCACATATCTCCTTTGCCCGGAAGGTATTATAATAGGCTTCAAGGTAATCGATGAGGTGATTTTTATAGGGGCTGCAGTACTCAAGTCCCTTCTCTTTAAACTGTTTTGCCCTCAGCCGCTTGTTTGGGCACCCGCCTCCGCAGATGGGGAAGACATCGCAGCCGAGGCATTCAGGATCACAAAAGGCGTCCGTCCCGATGGTGTACTGCGCCCGCAGCACGGGGTTGTTGATCGGTTCATGCAGGTTGATATTGCCGATAAGCATCCCCTGTTTTCCTACATCTTCCCAGCATTTGTAGAGTTCGCCTTCCGCCCCCACCACAAATCCGTGATGTGTGTTGGAACCACAAAAGGGGTCCAGATTGTATCCAGGATAAAAACCTCCGGTCGGTATCACCCCCTCCCGATGGAACAGGTCAAACGTGAAGTCAGTCCATTCTCCACTATCAAGAGTGCAGGCTTGGCCATAGGAATGGGACTGGCTGGTATGCACATGCCCGGGATAAACGGCGAGATTTTTCCCCTTGTACCGTTCCAGCAGTGCTGTGCGAAGATCATGATAGTTTTCAAGGTTGTACCTGTCAACATTAACCCGGATGCTGCACCTGCCCGTATAGTCGGAATCAAAAAGAGCCGTTATATTATTAAGAATCCGGTCGAAGGTAGGACCCCCGTTGGCGAGGACCCGCCGGGTGTCGTGCACCTCTCGCGGACCGTCAATGGTGATCTGGATTGACGCGATATCGAGATCATTAAGTTTGTTGATCTTCTCCTCGTCCAGCAGGTAGCCGTTGGTGACCAGCCCAGCCCAGCCCAGCTTTTTCGTAGGTGAGACCCAAGTTCCTGAGCTGCCCGGTCAGGGTGCAGATCGTATCGAAAGCCAGGAGTGGTTCTCCACCATACCAGGCGACGGATAGATGCCGGATATCCTTGTAGCCCTTGATGAAGTCGACCAGCCGGTCCATGGTCTTTTGGGTCATCATTGCCCCGTTCAGCTGGCTCTGCTCGAAACAGTAAGGACAGCGGAAGTTGCACCGGAGCGTAGGGCAAATGGTCAAACCGAGTCGGGAAGTGTCAAAGCAGGTTGCCTGGCGCTGGTAGTGGCGGGCAAGGAGGAACCGGTCTTCCTCTCCGGGTTCAACTATCACAGCCTTCTCCCGCAAAAGGCATAAGAAGGCTTCATCACCTGTAACGATACCGGTTCTGCGGTCCCGCCAGTCTTCAAGAAGAGTGTAGTAAACCTCGTCCAATTCAAAGAGCGTGTTGGACTGGGCATTGTAGAGGAAACCGCCACCGTGTCCTTTTCTGAATAATCTGTTATAGCGTGACCATTGCATAAAATTCCCCTATAATGTCGTGGATTGATTCTATCGTGGATTACTGCGCCCTGCCACCCGGGTTAACGGGACGCCAATGGGAGAAGGTACCCGGTGCGGAA
>JAPKXV010000012.1 GCA_026394635.1 Methanoregula sp.
TATCCCTTCTGATTATATCCTGAAAGACCGGTCAGAACTGCCCTATACAAAGACAACCCAGTTGTCACGGGATCTTGGCTGGAGAGAAGGGTATTCTGTTACCTTCTTCCGCATGAACCAGGAGAAATTTGACATGACCGGGCTCCGGCAGACTATAACCCTGTATCCAATTCAGAATATGCACCGGGTCTTTGATATGGCAAAGGATGAGATGGTCTCCCCTGTAAATGGCGGGACGGGAACGATCTTTGAACTCCCTCTTGCGAAAATTGGCGACGAGAGTATTGCCTATAAAAAAGAAAATACCAGCGCTCCTTATTCCTTACCTGTCTATACTATCCTCTTTGTCAAAAAAGATGTGTTCGAAACACTTGAAATGGGTGGAACCACGACGGATTATGAAACGCTCAAAGATCTGGCACGGATCGCGGCGGATAAAATCCGGTGACAAATCCCCTGTCACCTTTCAGTATCTGGTGCATTGCTGATGAGAATGTCATTTGTTTTTTATTCCCGATTGCGACGAATCCGCTATCACATAGGGGTGTCATGATAGCGTTTTGCGTGACCGTGTTTGTTCAAGGAAGTGATTGAACGTTTTTTACTCTGAACCGAGAAAATTCCCGGGTATTACCGATGCAAGAACCCGATATCTCATTACGATATCTCAGATAAACCAAAAATTCTCTTATTAAAAAAAAGAATCACACCCAGGTCAGGTGCATTTTTCCCGGGTCGGAATTATCAGTTTTTCAACCTTCTTTTGTCAAAATCGAACCTCCTAAGGCTCTGATCAGATGATCAACGCGATCATAGATAAAGATACGGAATCCGTGTTTGGGGGTATTGCTGTACTGTCTTCACCCGGAGCGCGCGCGGAGCCGGATGACGCCCTTTGGGACGTGACGTAACAGCACGCTTACTGTCTGGTGAGATGACACTGCCGATCCCGTATCTGCTTGGGCTTATTGTTGATTTGCCCTCACCACAAATACGCGCGGGCGTATTGTCCGAAACATCAGTAAAATCCACCGGATTTTTCGTCCAAAATCCGGGTCGTTTCAGGATCATGCATCTACGGCGAAAGTCTCCGTAGTTCTCTGTATTGTTCCGCATGCTTTTTAATGCCCCAGATGTTCCGAAAACCCCAGTAAAAAACGGGGACAATAGGCTCGATCGGTTCGGTTGCGTCTGCGGTTGCCATGCAAATTTTTTTGAAGTGAAAAATCCGCCACCAACCGTAAATGCATCAGAACCCTATTTTTTCAGAGTGGTAAGTATGAAAAAGCGATAGAGTCTTTTGGTATAGTTCTAAATTTTTTGAATCTGACAAAAGCGAATTAACTGGCGAACTCGGGAATAACAACAATTATTAGTTGAACTGTATACCTCAATTCATGGAAATCTTCAGTAAGGTTGCCATAATCTGTGAAATTATTCTGATCGCGGTGCTCATCTGTTCCCCAGCAATAGCGTACAATAATCAGGCTGTGCAGTATTTCAATGAAGGTTATAATTATTACAAACTCGGCCAGTATACAGAAGCAGTTGTTTCGTATGACAACGCACTTGCCATTGACTCGAATAACGCCACGGTGTGGACTGGACGCGGATCCGCGCTAGACAGCCTCGGCCGATATACAGAAGCAGTTGCCTCGTATGACAAGGCACTTGCCATCAACCCAAAATACTACCAGGCGTGGAACAACCGCGGAATCGCGCTAGACAGCCTCGGCCGATATACAGAAGCAGTTGCCTCGTATGACAAGGCACTTGCCCTCGTCCCTAATTCCTCCATGGTGTGGAATAACCTAGGAACCGCGCTAGGTGGTCGTGGATGGTATAAAGAATCACTTGCCTCGTATGACACGGCACTTGCCATCAACCCAACTTACGCCTCGGCGATGACAAGGCACTTGCCATCAACCCGAATTACACCGTTGCGAAACAGAATCGAGAACTTGCACTTAATAAACAAACCCAATCTACCCCGCTTTTGTATGCACCTATTGGTGCAATCGTTCTAATGGCAGGAATCGCAGTGTGGAGTCGTCGGCGTTGATATTCCTCTCCAAAATAAACAAATTTTAGGTTTGGGAAGCGGTTTCGGGATGCCCATATTACCAGCTAATATTCTCACAAAAAAACACATCTGACAGGGTGCATTATTAATAAAATGTCACCGGTAACAGTTCTGTAGGCACTCGTCCAGTTTCTGCGCCACGATGCTGGTCGTGCCGGTTGTATTCCCGATCGCATCCCTGCAGGCCAGCTCGCAGTCCGAGGGCACGTGAACCGGGTCACAGACGATCGGCCCGTTTGTGGGATTCATGCTCCGGATAAAAAGATACCCGAGCACGATCGAGACGAGGGCAGCGACTGACGCGATCACAATCTTGATCGTCCTGCTCTTGATGAAATGATCAATAAGGCAACCGACAGAATAACTGATCACGAGTGCGAGGAACACCAGGAGGATAAAATCTTTGCTGAAAAAGATCATGACGATAAAAATCACAAAAAGGACAGGACTTTAATCTTGTGCAGCATCAGATCCGGAAGATGCTTCGGACCAGATCTGAACCCTGGACCTCATGTGGTATACCAGCCAACCGGAATTTCCGCTCGAGCAGTTGCAGCCGGTTCATCGTACCGGATAGTTTTTCTGCCTTGGCAGCAAGGCATTCGCAACCGGATCTGATCGAGATATAGATGTCATCGAGTTCATCGTTGGATTTCATCTCAGCGGTCAGCCGGTACATCCGGAAGATATGGTCAAGGACGAACGCGTTACTACGCCGGATCAGGTCCAGTGTTTTGTCCCGCATCCGGTCTGCGGCCGGGCCGGGATAAAGCCGGTGCACCACATACGCCCCGTATGCGAGCGCGATGAAGGAATGCGCCAGTCGCGAATACCCGGACCCTTTCCGGCGGAATGTCGCGAGGTTGATCCGGAACATCTGCTCGACCGACGGATCCCTGATCCGGTAGTCCCAGTTGGGCCACTTCCCCTTCAGCAGCCCGGCCTTTAACACCTGCCCCTCCAGTGGGGAACCTGCCACGAGCTCCGCCCGTCCGAAATCGAACGGGTATGCAGGATGGTCTTTCATGAACCGTATATTCTCGTTGATCTCGTCAAGTGTTGCATCAGGGTGAAACATCAAGAGGTTGTATGTCACGATCATGTCATGCTCCTGAAGCACCCGCAGCGCCTCGTGAATATGCCGCACCACCGAGCCCCGGATCAGTGCTTTCAACCCGGATGCGCTCGTGTTCTCCACCCCAAGAAACACGCCGACAACCCCCAGA
>JAPKXV010000182.1 GCA_026394635.1 Methanoregula sp.
CCGCTCAAACTCTACCTCGCAAAAGTTGGCCCGTGCGTGACCGTGCAGGGCAACCGGTGGTACGAGTCATGGAACCGGGCTGATCTTGAAGAGACAAGCCAGAACCCTGACAACCCGCTCCAGCTCAACATCTCGCCGATCCGGAACTGGCGGGCGCTCGAGGTTTTTTTATACCTCTGGTGGCAGAAGTTGCCACAGAACCCGCTCTACGAAAAAGGCCTCGAGCGCATCGGCTGCTATGCCTGCCCATCCATGCTCGAGAGCGAGTATGAGGAACTGGGGAAGATGCACCCTGATTATGCCAGCCGCTGGAACGAAGTGCTGGAACGGTGGGCAGCAAAGAAAGGGTTGCCGGCAGAATTCCACCGGTGGGGGCTCTGGAGCTGGAAAGCACTGCCCCCCAAGATGCGGGAGCTCTGCGGCAACAAGGGGATTTTATTAAACGACGATCATTCCCTCAAGCCCGTTGGGGAAAGAAGGCAGGAAGAGGTACGGGATACAGGAATTGGTGATGATATGGTGACAAAACCGGATGACCGGAAACCGGACACATTTGATGCAGAGAAGGTGCGCAGGGACTTCCCTATTCTTTCAGAACTCATCTATTTTGACAACGCAGCAACCAGTTTCTCCCCGGAGCCTGTCGTGCAGGCAGCAGTCGAATTCGAGCACCAGTACCGTGCAAACGTCGGGAGAGGCGTGCACCGCCTGACACGGATCGCCTCGCAGCGCTACTGGCACGCTCACGAGAAAGTGGCGCAGTTTGTCGGCGGTCAGGAGGGCGTGACGGACTTTACCAGGAATACCACCGAGGCGATCAACATGGTGGCCCAGGGACTGGTGTGGAAGCAGGGCGACCGTGTCATCACCACAGTCATCGAACACCATTCAAATCTCCTTCCCTGGAGAAACCTGACAAAGCAGGGCGTCGGCGTCGACATCATCCGTATTGCACCGGACTATTCACTCGACCTTGGTGCACTGGAACGGTCCATCACCGGTACGACACGGCTTGTTGCCGTCACCCATGCCTCCAATGTGCTCGGCGTGATAAACCCCGTCGAAACGATCGCAAAGATCTGCCATGACCACGGCGCGCTCCTGCTCGTTGACGGTGCACAGGCAGTCCCCCATATGCCGGTTGATGTCGCGCAGCTGGGGTGCGACTTTTATGCTTTCTCCGGTCACAAGATGCTCGGGCCGACCGGCACCGGCGTCCTCTGGATGAAGGAACCGGTCATCGAACCCTCCATGCTGGGCGGAGGTATGATCGAGACCGTAACAAGCGACGGGTATACGGCTGCGGAAGGCTACCAGAAATACGAGGCGGGCACCCCGAATATCTCCGGGGGGATCGGGCTGGGTGTGGCGGCTGATTACCTCGCCGCAATCGGCATGGACAGGATCCGGAACCATGAAGAACGGATCACGACCCGGTTGATTGACGGGCTTGGGAAGATCGGCAGGGTCCGCGTGTATGCCCCGGAAAAGAAAGAAGCCCGCATCGGCGTTGTCTCGTTTACCCTTGACGGGCTCCACCCGCATGAGGTCGCGCAGCAGCTCGATGAGGGATCCGACATCATGGTGCGGTCAGGGCACCACTGCTGCCAGCCCCTCATGGACTATCTCGGGCTTCCCGATGGTACGGTGCGGGCGAGCCTCGCGCTCTATAACATCGAACAGGAAGTTGACCTGCTTATCGCAGCGGTTGACGAGATCGTCCAGGGATTATAAACCGGGCGATACTCCGATTTATGGTGTACCCAATGACTTCACAAAACGATGCACAGCAACGGTCTGCGATTGTGCCCGGAACGAGCGTTGATATCGTAACAAAAGCGGGCCAGCGGAGCGGAAAGGCTGTCAGGGGCATTGTAAAAGAAATCCTCACCAACTCCTCATTCCACCCTCACGGGATCAAGGTGAGGTTACAGGACGGGCAGGTGGGAAGGGTGCAGGCGATTATTCCAACAGAAGGAAAAAAGGGCGAGTGATGATTTCCGGCTCTATCAATTTAAAAAAAACCTGCACAAACGCAGGCCTCCTCGTTGGTGGCTGGATTATCCCCTTGATTCAACTCAATCAATGGTTAACAGTTCAGAGATCTGATTGTGGATCTCCTGCATTTTTTCCGGTCTTACAATTCCGATCCTGTCGCAGATGATCGCTTTTTCAAGAGCGTATATGGCATCGACCTGAACAAAACTGGGACGATCCAGCGATCCTGCGGTAAGGTCTTCACTGGTTATACTGATTGCAAAGAGCTTTGGTTTCCGTGAGGTAATCTTCATTACAATCACATCACGGGAGATCCGGTTGTAACCGGAATTGCTTACTATAAGTGCCGGGCGTACCTTGGATTGCATCTGGCTGGAATACGTAAAATCCACAAGGACAATGGATCCCTGTTCCAGCTCATTCATCTGCCAACCTTCTCTTCGAATACTCCTTCCACGCATCATCCCGGTTTTCATAATCGATCTCAATCTTCGCCTTCCGGAAAATGATCCGGTCGTCATCCGATGAAATCTTCAGGTAATCCCCTGCCTCAATCCCAAGGCGCGAACGGATTTTCTTGGGAAGGGTGATCAGCCCGTTTGAAGATACCTTGACAAGTGTCTGGTCTGGCATATATTCTCACATCTTAGAATTAAAGATTCTTAGATTAAAAGTGTTGTGGGATCGGGAGGGTTTCATTGTGCAACACATTGGTTGACGACACCTCTGACATCGTACACTTTTACAAGAGAATTCCGATAAGACCCCATACGCTTCCTTCATTTCCAACAGTTCACGAAGCTCACTTTTACCCTCAATCCACTTGTCCTTACCCGCATGCAAAGGGGGGATACCCCTACCTCATACTCAGGGAGGGGGGGGTAGGAGGGGGATGCCTTTAAAAAATCCGGAAGGGGGGAGGGGGGTCACCTCTTCAGAGCGATGGGGGGTGCCCCTCATGGCATGGGAGGGGTGGGTACCCCCCCTTTTGCACAGGAAACGGAGGCTGTGAACGTAGAGCACGCCGCCGCAAGCCACAAAACAGAGAGGGGGGTAGCTACCCCCACCCCCCATGGGTGCAGGGGGTAGGAGGGGGGTATGCCCTGATCCCTGAGCATGGGGGGTAG
>JAPKXV010000155.1 GCA_026394635.1 Methanoregula sp.
AAATGCGGGTTCCACCGATATTTCTATTACGCAAGTCAATATGGATGCGGATAGTGGTGGGATTATCACACCCTCATCGGATACCGCACATCTGAATATTTTAGGGAGCAATAGTGGTAGCAGCAGTAGCGGAGGAGGTGGTTATTCGGGTTATTCTTCTTCTGTTAGTGGAACAACGTCCACGGTAACTCCAACCTCTACTAAAACTATTCAGATCTCAGCTGTTACAACCGGTGTTCCGCTGATTAGCGTTACGAACACCGTTATCCGTGAATCCCAGGTAGTAACCCCTGGCATGCCGAAGGCGACGAACCAGGTACCGTTTGAATCTCCCAGGACCGGAAGTGCTATATTTCGTAAAAAAAGGATTATAACCAATTTTTTAGGAATTGTTTCGACGGTAGCCGCCGGCCAGGCCGCATGCCAGGTCAACACCGCATTAACAACGGTGATGAAAACCACAACAAAGGCATTTTCCGACCACGTTGATGCAGTTTTCGCCTAAGCAATTGTTGGCAACCGCCCTTTGAAAGCGAGATACCTCGGGCTGATACGAAAGGACATGTAACAGGGGTATTATATTTCAATAGTAATCACAAGGCAGGGGAGAAAATTAATAAAAAAATAATCCCCAAATCCCAAAAAATCGATACCCAATAAAACAACAAAAAGGCCCAATTCATTCGTCCATGAATTCAGGGCCTGAAGGTGATCATTCCCTTCTCACACGGCATGCTGCAGCGCGGAACCCCCGGTTCTCCTGGTGACAGTACCCGCCTTCATCACAAAATCCACTCGTTCCGTGGCCGTAATATCGTTGAAGGGGTTGGCAGGCATGGCGATAATATCCGCGTTGCGTCCCGGGGCAAGGACACCAATGTCGTCCCGCTGCAGGAGTTCAGCTGCCACGCTCGTTGCTGCCCGTAGCGCACGTCCGGGTGTAATCCCGTTCGTGACCATCTCGGAAAACTCACATGCCCCGTTCGTGCCGTACGAGAAGATCCCAAGGTCGGTCCCGAACGCGATGTTCACCGTACTCAATGCAATGTTCTTTGCGCCGTCAAGGAGACTGTCGCGGTATTTCCAGGCATCGTCCTCTGCCAACCGGGCCGGCCGTGTGGCCATGATCTGGGTAGGAACAATATACACACCCTTCTCCTCCATGAGGCGAAGGGTCTCAGTCGAGGCCATACTCCCGTGCTCAACTGATCTCACTCCGGCCTGGACCGGCCTCCGGGTGGCCTCGTCCCCGAAAACATGGGCGGCCACAGGGCGGTTGAAATCCCTTGCCGCTGCGACAAGCGCATTCATCTCCTCCTGGGTATAGGTGACCTGCAGGGGGTCATCGCCTGCGGTGGAGAAGCCCCCCGACGCCGCGTATTTCACCCACTCTGCCCCGTGTTTGATCTCGTTCCGTACCACTTTGCGGATCTCATCCGGCCCATCGGCAAGGCAGTTCTCCCACGGGTGGTTATCAGGGGCGAGTGAGAGCATCGCATTCATATGACCGCCGCGGGAGGAGATCATGTGACCTGAGCAGACCAGCCGGGAGCCGGGTATGATCCCCCGTTCGCACGCCAGTTTAAGGTCGCGGACCGTAAAACCGTGGAGGTCCATATCCCCGCAGTCCCGTAACGTGGTGAAACCATTCATCAGGAGAGTTCTGAGCGCCTCTGCACCGAGCAGGGCCTTGTAGGAAGGGGAATAACTCCAGAAACTGCCAAGCAGCTCCGGCCTGAGGGTGAGGTGGACATGGCAGTCGATGAACCCGGGCGTGACCGTATGACCAGGCAGATCGATAACCTCCGCCCCTGTGGGCTCGCTTACCGTTGTTCCGATCTCTGCAATGGTCTCTCCAAGCACCAGGACCTCACGTGGCCCGTGAGGTTTTCTGGAAATACCGTCCCAGAAATTCCCTGCGCGGATGACAACGGGTTTCATCGGGGTACCTGCAGGCCTGCCGTATCACGGGGGTATGCATCGCACAGTTCACGGAGTGCGGGCGCAAGTACCCGGGTCTTCCCGACAAGTG
>JAPKXV010000142.1:0-1320 GCA_026394635.1 Methanoregula sp.
GAAGCGAGCGCCCCGGAGTATATATACCTTCCGGTAGGGTTCTTTACGGAAATTTATTACAGGGCAGTAATCCCGCACGACGTTAAAATGTAATTTAATTCCTTAAGCTGAGGGCTATGCAGTTAAACCATTTTGAATGATTTTCTTTCTATGAGCAGATGTAGTAATGATTTGTGAAGATAAATCAGTATTAGAGAAAAATTCAGTCTCCATAATTTTCTCTTTTTCCCATGGAGGATTTCCTAAAATGCAATCAAATCCGCCATTCGTAAAAACCTCCGGGAACTCTAAAGCCCAATGGAAAAACCGATAATCAATCGCCAACTGACGGGCAACCTTAACTTGTGGTAGATCCACGGTAGCACCACGGACGATGTATTCTCGTACCGTTTGAGTTGTTGGGATGCGTTTGCTCTCCACTTGCTCATTTGTTATCGCTACAAAAAAAGCTGCAACCCAGAGATCACATGCCGTTTTATCTTTGCACCATGGCGTACCCTCCTGCTGGAAAGCGGAAAAGAGTTCTTTCTTCCTCCGGATATCCTCCGGTTTATCATCAGCAATTGCATTCACCTGCTGTCGGGAGGCAGTGAGAATATTCATCGAAGCATCAAACTCAGCAAAGCGCCGGTGCTCACGCTCGTGTTTGTTCTGCTTCTTCAGTTCCCGGGCAACCACTTTGTCATCCCCGGTAACCGCAGTAAACGCCTCGTCCGGGATACCGTCCTTCAGTACGGAGAGATCGAACACTCCCACCAGCGAATCCCCACACCGGACCCGGTGGTCGAGGAACGTCAGCGGCTTGGCTTTTGTATGCCCCTCCAACCAGAGAGCCACCTTGCAGAGATCGACAGCGAGCGGGTTCTTGTCCACGCCGTAGATGCAGTGCGTGATCGCGTCACGGATGGCAATCCGCATCTGCTCGGGTGCCGGCTCNNNNGGAACCGCAGGCAGGATCGCAGACCGAGAGGGGAAGGCGCGCTGCTTCCTTCTCTGCCGGGGTTTTTGGCGGTACGAGCCGGTCCTTGATCACCGGCACGAGGGCGCTCTGGATCAGTTCGTTCACGAGTTCCGGCGGGGTATAATACGAGCCGGTGGATTTCCTCTCGGTGCCGGTGAGAAGCCGGAAGTCCGCCTTCCCGTTCTGCTCCACAAAAACCGGTTGGAAGTCGAGCAGGCTCTCATACACGCTGCCGAGTTCCTCCACATCGAGCGCCGCATAATTGATCCTCCTCCACGGTGCGTTCTCCTTCTCCCTGTACATGCAGATATCCCATATAGCCGTGAGCAGGTCTCGGTTGGTAAGCGAAATATCGTTGA
>JAPKXV010000142.1:1330-3838 GCA_026394635.1 Methanoregula sp.
AGAGTCGGGACAGAGAGCAGGGAGCCGAGTGATTCGTCTTGGAATAATCTGAACGAGGTTGCAAGCCCCAACCAGAGATCTTCCTGCCCGGTGTACGCAACCCGGACTTCCGCAAGCCGTCGGATATGGCTGATGCTGTAATGCTGCCGGTATGCCATGTTGTCGGTGATCAGGTTCCTCTCTTCGGAGACCGCGAGGAACAGGAACCGGTAGATCAGCCGGAGAAGCTGCTGGTAATACTCGAACGGTTCGAGGGACTTGTCCTGCACCTTCGCCCGCAGTGCGTTATTGCGGGGATGGGCAAGGAACCCATTCGCAAACCGGGTGAGAGCCTTCTCCACACCGTCGCGGAGATGATCGCGGACTCTCCCGCCCAGCTCCACGGTCTGCCGGTGATATTGTTCAAGCGGGCAGGAATCCGCGTCATCGATCCCTTTCGGCAGCCGGGACGCATGGATGAGCCGGTAGAGCAGCGCGAAATCGGCGAAAAGCTCATCCTTCATGATCTGTTCGAGGTCGAACTCGATGTACGCCTGCTTGCGCAGCAGGTGCGAATCCCGGAGGATGCGCAGCGTGGAACCGTTCGTCACAATACCCCACAGGTGCTCGGTCCGGTTCAGGTACTCCTGCACGAGCGAGTGCGGGGCGAGCCGTGGTCGCCCGGATTCCGAGCGACGGTCAAGTGACTGCCGGATACCGACAATATGGATCGGGGGTGAGTCGTCATCTTTTCCCGCACGGTGCGAGATCGCGTAGGTCTGACCGTCCACTTCCGCCGCATTCATTGAGGACAAATCATACCCCAATGTTGAGAAGAACTGGATCATCCAGTTTCTGCGGGTGATAGTTGTTGCAGGATCATCGTCCGGTAACCGGGCGAGATGGTTCTGGAAGATTTCTGGTCGGCAACCCGGTCAATCTGGTCAGACGATATAAGACCGCCCTCAAGCCGTAAGGTCGGGAAGCGGGTGATCATCGTGAAGCCTCCTTCGGGATCGGCGAAATCACGAGAATTCCCAGCAGATCCGGGGGCAGGTGCGGAGTCACGGCAAGACCCCGGCGTGGGATGTCCACACTCTTCCGGACCCGGCGGTGAGCCGCTTCAAGGGTCGCCGCTTTCTGTTCCACAAGTTTCTTCACCGGTGTCTGGATCTTCTCCCATGCAGCAACGGTATCAGCAAGGATCTCGCGCCGTTCCGCTTCGGTTATGTTTGCCTCAGGTTTTACGCTCGTCAGCAGATCAAGTGCTTCGCTCTCCGCAAGCCATGCGGCACTCGGTGACGCAACGCCACAGAGCCCGCAGACGATCACTTCTTCGGCAAGGAGCGGGGATTTCTGCTGGGGGGCTTTCATCGTGAATCTGCCTCGTAAGAGGAAGAGGGTCGTGCGGGTATCAACCCGTGACGATTTGATCACACCGCAGCGGGGAGCGGTCGCATCAGCACCGCCGATGAGTGCTTCCTCAAAAAGATATTGCGCGAGAGCCGTCACCAGTGGATGATTGCGCCCGAGATACTGGACGTGTTCCGGGACCGGTGTCACAAACCCGACCTGCATCTCCCACTTCTGCCGGACTGCATCCGGAAGATCCATTCTCACCATTTCGGGGAGACGGTCGAGCGATCGCAGCGTGTAGGCATCATAGGTCCCGACCTTATGCGGTGCGATGGTAACCCCGAGCCGCTGGCAGGCGTTCATAACAAAGACCTTCACAGCGCTTGGATCGCCAAGCACGCTGTCGGTCTCCCTGAGCTCACGGTCGATCTCTTCCGGTTTAATCGCACGCTGGGCAAACAGGGTCCGGCTCTTCTTCTCACGGTCAACAGCTTCGTCCCACCGCTTGTGTACATCCTGGATAGTTTCACCGGTATCAAGAGGGATGAACTCGGCAAGCGTGGGCTGCTTTCCCGGAACTGCTTTGAAAAAGAGGGTCTTCAGGACGGTCTCCATCACCGTCTCGCTGTTGGTTGGAACCGGCACTGTAATACCAAGTGACTTATGGATCTGCCTTGCTTTTCTCAGAAGAACATCGAGCACTGCCCCATCCACCGGGTTGTCCCGCCCGTAGAGAAGGACGGCTTTTACCGTGGTTGCCCGCTGACCGAACCGGTCCACCCGTCCTTCCCGCTGTTCGAGACGGTTCGGGTTCCACGGAAGATCGTAATGTACAACGGCATCAAACGAATCCTGGAGGTTGACCCCTTCCGACAAACAATCGGTAGCAACGAGAACGCGGCGGGAATGTGTCCCGAGTTCATCGACTTTCTCCCGTCGTTCCTCATCGGGCATAGCCCCGGTAATAGATGTGATGCAGATATCCGGATACGCTTTGCCCAGCCGTTTTACCAGTTCCTCTGCGACATAATCGCCGGTCGCAATGTACCGGCACCAGACAATCGGGTTGTATCCCTCTTTAAGCAGTTTTTTGACAAGGGTTGCACAGGTTTCTGCCTTGTTATCGATCTCTTTCTCGCGGATCTCCTTTGCACGCCGGGCAAATTCAGCAAT